>PLXT01000115.1 GCA_003151535.1 Methanobacterium sp. | reverse complement strand
CCACTCATCCTCAAATATATGGATAAGTTTAATACTCTGTTTCTCGCACTCCAGTGTTTTGTTTATATGATAATTCTTATCCTTGTGTTCTTCACTGTGCCAATACAAACCATTATATTCAATAGCTATATTATGATTTGGGATATAAATATCTAATTCTAGTGGGTGTATTATTTTTCTTGTGTTTCCAGTGATATCAACACTTAAAGAAGTAATAAAATCTTTAAGTTTATTTTCAGTAGTGTCTTTTATAGAGCACATAGGGCATGTACTACCATTTAAATGACTATTTGGACTTTGTTCGAATTCCCCATGTTCTGAACATATGATTGTTATTGGAGTAATACTATTAACATAAACTATTTTAGAATAATCATATTTATTGTAATGTATTTCATTAGCTTTTTTTATAAATGTCCTATTATCAAAAACTTTACCTAAACATTCATAACAACCTTGTTTTTTTGAAGTGTGATTATTTGGAAGTTGTTCAAACGCACCATGCTCTGGACATATTATTTTTATAGGGGTTCGGCTATCAATAAATTTAACATTTGAATAGTTATATTTATCGCCATGAATTTTTTTAGCGTTAAAAATAAACAAATTAGTGTCTAATTTAGTGGTACCACCACAATATTTACACCCCTTACCATGTAAATGGTTACTAGGCGATTGATTAAATTTACCATGCGTGGGGCAAATAATATCCACATCATTTTTATAGTTTATATATTTTGTTAAGGAGTAATCATATTTACCCCCATGTACCTTTTTAGCCTCCTCAATAAACTCAACAATAGTCATCCTTTGTTTATCGTGTGTGCTTTCATTTCCACATTGTGGGCAACCTTGTTTACCATTTATATGTTTTAATGGCGCTTGCTCAAACTCACCATGTTTAAGACATATTATTTTAACTTTATCGTTATTCCTTCTGTACGCTACTTTTGAATAATCATATCTATCCTCATGGATTTCTTTTGCTTCTTTAATAAACTCACTCGTGTTTTTCTTTTTCATACCAATAGATGTTTCATTATAATTATACAACTATACTTAAAATATTTTAATAAAGCAAAGTATTTAATTATAAATTTTTTATACTAATATTTATAATAAAAACATGGCACAATACGTCAATTACACAAGTCGTAACTTCTCGGACATCAGAACAGATTTAGTAAACTACGTTAAACAATATTACCCAAGTATATTTAATGATTTTAATGACGCTTCCATAGGGATGATGTTACTTGAATTGAATTCGGCAGTAGGAGACATGCTTTCTTCTAATACTGATAGGATGTTTCAAGAAACGCAGATTGATTATGCTCAACAAAGAAGCAGTTTAATGGCTTTAGCTAGAACTTTTGGGTTAAACGTTGCTGGTAACAGAGCGTCAGCTACAATTGTGGATTTTTCAGTAACAGTACCTGTATATGGTAGTTCATTTGATATTACGTATGCTCCCTTGATTCAAGCTGGCGCACAAGTGAATGGTAACGGACAAGTATTTGAAACCCAAGATGATATTGATTTTTCTCAGCCATTTAGTAGTGGTGGGATTCCAAATAGGCTTATTATTCCAAATTTTGATAATAATGGAAATCTAACCAATTATACGTTAACTAAAAGAGAAATCGTCACAAATGGTTACAGTAAAGTATATAGTAGAATAATTACGACTGCCGATGTGGTACCGTTCTTAAACGTAGTATTACCAGATAATAACATATTATCAGTTGAATCAGTCATAGTATTGCCAGGTACAAACTATAGTTCTGACCCCACGTATGGTCAATTTGTCAGTGAAACCTATAAATGGTACCAAGTGGACGCATTGGCTGAAAATCTAGTTTTTGTACCAGATTATAACTCGTTTTCAACAAACCCAAGTATAACCCCTGGAAAATACATAACTGTTGATAATAAATTCATAACTGAATACACTGACAATGGATTTTTGAAGTTAACATTCGGCGGCGGAACCCAAGATATTAGTTCACTTACAAACTATGGTATTAACCCAAATTTAATTAATCAAATAGGGGATTTCATTAACAATTTATCATTAGGAAACACATTATCACCTAACAATACATTATTTATTCAATACCGAGTAGGCGGCGGAACTTCGTCAAATATTGGGCAAGGAGTTGTAAATAGTGTTGGTTTAATAAACGTTATCGTAAATGGTAGTGATACCCCAACAAACAATTCAGTTTCAGCTTCATTAATTGTTAATAACCCTATTCCAGCTTTGGGTGGTAGAGATGCCCCATCAATCGAAGAAATAAGAAATTATATTAGATATAATTTTTCTGCTCAAAATAGGGCTGTAACGATCAAAGATTATCAGACGATTATAAATAGCATGCCAGGGCAGTATGGTATTCCATTCAGAGTAGGCGTACAAGAGAATCAAAATAAAATTCAAGTTTATATTTTAGGTCTTAATGCAGATGGAACCTTGAACAATACATCTAATTCAACACTACAACAAAATATCGCAACTTATTTATCAAATTATAGGATGTTAAATGATTATATAGAAGTATTAGATGCTAGAGTTGTAAACATATCGATTCAAGTGGATTTGCTTGTGGATCAAAATCATTCTAAATCACAAATCATAAGCCAAGTGGTAACGGACATTGCTAATTATATGAACGTTAATAATTTTGATATGGGTGAAAATCTGTATCTGGGTGGTTTATATCAAGTAATTAATAGTGTAAACGGAGTTATGAATGTGATTGAAATAAGAGTGTATAATATGGTCGGTGGTAATTATTCAGTAAATCAAATAACACAGCCATATATAGACCCATCAACAATGCAAATAGATATTTCTGACGCATACACATTGTACGGGGAGCCAGAAACTATGTATGAAATTAAATACAGTAGTTCAGACATTATTGTACGTGCAAAAACATTTTAACTAGCATTTAGTTTTCATTAAAAATTAATATTTTATACAAAAATTATGGCCTGTAGTAGTTGCAAAAATAAGACTTCACAATATGAAGATCTTAAATTAAAACCAGAAGAAGAAAGTAAACCAATTAATAATTTTAAATATTATTTTGCTAAAATTATTATCTTCTTATTTATGTGCGTAGTATTAATTCCATTTATAATACCCATATTAGTTATCGTATTATTCAAAGTTGTTGTCTTGTCCAAAGGTGTAGATATTTCGCCACTATTAAAATATATTGGGGGAAAAATATTTAAAAAAAATGATGAAATAGAGGTAGAAGAAGAAAATGTGGAAATTACTGAGGATGAGTATGAATTGGAAAATAAATATGATATTGTTAAAATAGATTAATGTCTGAAAGTATAAGAATATTAGCCAGCGGCGGAACCCAATACCTTAATGTTAAAATTGAGCAAGATTTTGATTTTATTAAAATCTTGTCATTGAATATAAGTCAGGAAAATGCATACAGAAATTTTTGTTCTGATTATGGTGTTATTGTGGGGCGTGTATTAATAAACAGTGGATTCGGCGTACCAAACGCTAAAGTCAGTATTTTTATACCTGTTGATAGCGTAGATAAAGCCAACCCACAAATATATGGGTTATACCCTTTTGAAACTGTAAACGATAAAGATACTAATGGGGTTAGATACAATTTACTAAAATCAGAAGCCGATAATCAAAACCCTTGTTATACACCAGTTGGTACATTCCCAGGAAAAAGAGAAGTATTGGATAACGATGAAATGTTATACGTGTATTGTAAGTATTTTCAATATACAACAACAACAAATTACGCTGGCGATTTTATGCTGTTTGGTGTTCCATTGGGAACCTATACGCTACATGTTGATGCTGATATATCAGATATTGGAATTGCAAGCCAAAAGCCATATGATCTAATGGCTCAAGGCACTCCTAAACAAATGTTCTATAGTGCAACAAAGTTTAAAAGCAGCACAAATTTAGATTCATTAGTTCAAATTAAGTCAGCAAATATGTCAGTTAATGTATTACCATTTTGGGGTGATACTGATAATTGCCAGATAGGAATAAATAGATTAGAGGTAGATCTTAATTATACCTTAACACCGTCAGCAATATTCATGGGTGGATTATTTGGTGACAGCAAGAAAAATAGTGTAAATAAAAATTGTATTCCGAGAAAGAAATTAGGACAAATATGTGAACAAGAAACTGGGCAAGGAACTGTTGAGATGATTAGAAAGACATTAAATAATCAAATTGAACAGTTTGATGTTAACGGTGGTAGAGTTATAGACGATAATGGAACATGGGCCTATCAAATACCTATGAATTTGGATTATGTAGTTACAAGTGAAACAGGAGATTTAATACCTTCAAATAACTCAAATAAGGGTATACCAACAAGAGCTAGAGTCAGATTCAGAATAAGTATGGACCAAGAGAGTGATCTAGGTAGAATAAGAACACTTGGATCATACCTAGTACCACATAATCCAGACACAATAAACAATATTGATTTCAATTTCGACTCAACAACTAACGATAATAGCTTCACAGATTTATTTTGGAATAAGATTTACACTGTTAAAAACTTTATAGCAAGGGCTCAAAGAAATCCAAATCCAATAATAGGTGCAGTTTCTGCAAGCCCAAATAAACAAAATAATACTACATTCGTTGGTATTAAAAATGTTGATTCTTGCGTCGGCCACAAAAATCCATTCCCATATAATAGAATTAATACTGACAATAATGTACTATTCACAATAATATGTATTATTATAACAATAATAGCTAAAGTTGTGGAGATGATTAATAAATATCTTTTAAAACACCTACCAGTACCATATATACCTATGCAATGTAGTACAGACGACACAAGTATCAAAATTTATCCAGGTGGGTATGGCGGTAATACAGCACAGGAATACATAGACTGTCAAACAATTGGTTTAGCTCAAAATTTAGAATTGTTTGAGTTTGAATTTTATAATGATTGGGTTAATGGCTCGTTATATTACTATGCGTTAAAATACAAGAAAAAAAGTGGTGGTACAGAGAAATTTTGTGAAACATATTGTAAAGATATTAGCCCCTTAGATGGTGTATCTGGAACAACGTTTAATGATTGTAGAACTATTATACTAAATGATAGCACAGCTGGTGACACAGCTCCACATCAATATGATCAAATGCAAAACGGATTATTGGTTCAGTATAACGGTACACTGTATTATCCACCCATAACATTAAACGGTAATAATAATAAATTATATGCAACCGATATCTTCAATTTGGGGAGTATTTTAAAGTGTGATTGGCAAGGATACCCACAAATTATTCAATATCTAACAAACTCTTCTTATAAGCTTCCACCATTAATGCAAGAGTCTGCAGATGCAGATCAATTAACAGGAGGTGAAAATATTACTGGTATGTTTGACATATCAGGGCAATATGTTGGTTTATTTTTAACAATTAATTGTAGTGGTGTTGGAACAAGCGATAGTAAGTCAATAAATATTAGAAGGATGTGCGAAGTAGGAGTTGATTTACCTTTCTCTACTGGATCAACAACGCCACCATCAACTGTTTCAATAAATCAAATTTATGAATTAAACGACCCAATAGATTCTGAAACAAGTATTAATAGATATCTTAGAGATTCATTATATCTTCTTAATATTAATGGTTCACAAGAAACATATAATTCAGCTGATTTAGTAGTATTAAATAACCCAATACAAGGGACATCATTTGCATATTTAGGGGATCAATATCATGTAGATCATAATAGTAATGGCGCTGCATATTTAAATTATAGAAAATTCTCAATACAAACATCAAACACATCTTATAGCCAAATACCCGTGGATTTTTATCCACAGTCTTGGGGAAATTCTTACTATTTTTATTTTGGTATTAGTCCAAATAACACAGCATTAGACTTATTTAAAAAGAATTTCTTTACACCATGTGTAAATGTTCTTAAAGATACATTTGATATTATTAGTGTTGTTACTAATACTAGCACCACTTCCTCAAGTGATGGTAGTATATCATTTACATTTTTTGGTGGAACAGCACCATTTAGCTATACTTTAACTGGTTTGAATTACAGTCTTAGCCCACAAAGTACAACAACTTCTGGTGTAATAAATAATTTACCTGCTAGCACACAACCATACATTATCACAGCAACAGATGCGTTAGGGATAACAGTTATTAAAGAAATCAGTTTATTTGGCCCACAGCAATTCACATGTTCTTTCTCTTTAGCTAATCCACCATCAACAACAACTTCTAATAATGGTAAAATAAACATACAATACTTATTGGGCGGTAAACCACCTTATAGTTTAAACATAAGTGGACCAAATACAAATATTAATTTACAAAATGTTTCATTAAGTGATTCTCCAATATCAAATATAGGTGTGGGCACATATGTGATTACAGCATCTGACAGCAGCAGTCCATCACAAACATGTTCAACAACGCTTAATGTGACAACGATTGCCCCAGTATCAATCCAACAACCTATTTTACCATTATATATGCCATGTTCAACAACCGATTGCTCAGCATCAATTACCCCTATAGTTTCTGGTGGCCTACAACCATACAATATTACTGTAACTGGTACATTGGGATATAATCAAACGTATTCGTATGATAATATGCAGTTTAATAATATGTGTTCTGATACCTATACAGTCACAGTAACAGATAGTGCTGGTCAAATAAATTCAAGCAACGTCGTAATATCAACACCAGCGGTGCTAACTTTAAGTGGTTTGAGAGATAATAATAATGTAATAACGTATAGCGCAAATGGAGGCCAATTACCGTATACATATTCACCAGTTGATAATACAGGTGGTAGTACGTATACAGCTCCAAATGGTACACTAATAACAGCTACAGTAACAGATAGTGTGGGTTGTACAGCAACGACACAAGTATAATTATGAATAGAATAAAACAAATATTAATATCTAGCACATCGCAACAAGCTACCAACCCTAAATTGTATACAAATTTTGAAATTACAAGTAGTAGAAAACTGTTACCATCTGATGATAATCTTTATATGTTAGATATTAATCAGCAATTTAATACTGAAAGGCAGGCTAGCACATTTTATAGAATATTAGGTACGATAAACCCAATTGCAACAAATGCATTGTTTAATATAACTGGTACACAAAATTGTTGGGAAATATTTAGTACCCCATTATTTACATCTAGTGGTTATGATAATAATAACGCGCCTTATACATTCGTACAAAGTATACAAAATAATCTAAAAGAAATTGATGGTTGGTTTGGATATTTTAACCCTATTTTAACGTCAGCTACATTGTGTACTTATTTTGATATGGAACCAAAGAGAGAAAGATTTTCTTTTATTCCAGACATAACAAATTTAGATCAAAATGGTTTCCCCATAAAAAATTGGGGATTAACAGTAACATACCCATACAGCGCGGATACAACACATCCGATGATCAACAATGGGCTATTAATCATTGATTCCAATTCGGTTATTGTTGGTGGTAAAAATATGACAGCTTTAAGTGTTCCTGTTAATCACAATTTAAATGTGGGAGACAGTATAATACTGACAGGAACAAATATAGATGGAACTTATGATATTAAAAGGCTTGGATTGGATGATGGTAGCCTACAGCAAAACTATTTTTGCTTAGATTTAAACATAGCCTCATTATCAATAGGAGCCTCATCAAGGATGATTAAATTATATAATAACATTCCGTCTCAATATTATTTTAGGTTATTTAAGGCTATTCAAACAAGCGAATCTTCAGCATTGGGACCATATGATTATGATGTTTATAAATTGGGATTTTCTGAAAGTATTTTTACCGATGATATTATACAATATATTTTTAATAAAGATATAGATGTTAATAATTTGGTAGATAATCTGGGAAGACCGTTGAGCCAACTATATCTTAGCCTTATTAAAACCGATAGTAATGGAATATTTTCTAATCTTTCATCTGGGATAGAAACTTCATTTATACCCACGTTAAACAATGGAAATACCTTAACATATTTGAAAAATATTCCTGTAATACAAAAGATTCATAATGTTATTTCAGCACCAAGCGAAAGCTTTACACCGCTAGAATCTAGTATCACAATTAATAATAATGATTTTTATGGGGATGTTGTCGAATATAATATGATGACACTCCAAGAAGTTTCTTTATCTGATGTTTGTCATAGATTTAATACTATAAATAGAGAAACAACTAGTGATACGGTAGTTTCAGGGCCAAGACCAGAAGGCTATTATTATAAAGCACATAAATTAATGACGATAAGGGTTTTTTCAAGCTACATAGAACAAGGAGACTCAAGTACTGTCGGTATACCAAACTATGCAACCAATTTGGGTGATGGAACATATATCTGGAGAAGCTTATTGGATATTGGTCAAACAGATGTAAAGTATGGTGTGGCTAATTATCCATTTTTGAATGGTTGTCATTATTTTTATCAGAATAATTGTTTTAATATTAGAAGACAAGATCCTTTTGATAACTGGAATTTATATTTTTATGGGTTTCCATCCGACCCATTGGGAGATCCAATGCCTAATAGCTTTAAATTAAATCAAGTTAATAATGTTTGTTAAATACGCTATAAATATATCTTCATTATCCAGTGGCACAACTGCATCCACTATCAATATACCCATAAACATGGCTTATCAGATGGTGGATAATGCTGACATTATACAAACTAACTTCGTAGATGTTCAAGTACAAAAAGCGATGAACCCAATATTAGACTATGAAAAGGTACGGTTCACGCCAGTAGATATGAGCGGTAATTTAATCATTAATATCAACTATAACTTATTTTTTTTATCAAACGGTGTTTTCCCAACCCCAACAATGTATTCAGATATTGGAATGAGTGATGATGATTTGAAATATGAGACAAATTATTTTACTCAAAGTTATCTACAATTAAAATTTTATGATACCGATAATAATCTAACACAGAATTTAATAACGCAAATTGACGTATACAGCATGCTAACACAGGATGATCTGTACCAACAGGGTGGTATATTAAACGGCGTTTATTTTATAAAAGGCCAAGCAAAGCCAGCACACCAAGTACCTTTGGATTTTATGCTATCCAATCCGTTACTAGTACCAAAAGCATTTTATGAGGGATATTATATTTACAGCTATAAAAGTGATATTTCTATTGGTACACCCAAGAATTTATATATGAGTGCTACTTATAATAACGCTAAGACTGGTTCTATAACTAATTTAATGACTGATTCCGTACCATACGCTATAGATAATTTGGTAAATAAACTATATACTAAATACACTTTGTATAAGGATACAACAGGGTTTTTTTATCAAGTAGATAACACATATTCTGATAATGTAACCTATATTAAGAATCAAAATAATACAAATGTTTTCGTTAATCTATATCAAATCCAAGCATTATAATGAAAATCATAAAAAGGCACATACCACTTGAGCCGTTTACAGACAGAAATAATTACAGCCCAACTTATGGTACTATAACGGCATCCACTTTTTATGTAAATATTTACATTACAAAAAACATTGAAGACTTGGGAATATTTACAGACACGTATTATATTCCTTCTTATATTGGAATAAGCCAACCACCAGATTATACGATTTTAACTGAAAAATTAGCTTCTAGTGGGGTAATATTCCCATTTATGACTGGGGGAACACCGATAACTGCCCAAACAGTTATTAATTATAGCACAAGAGTTACAGGACAGAGCGCATCTGCTTATTACCAATACCCTAATACTATAGTTAGTGGTGTGACTGAATCTAGGTTACAGGATAATCAATCATACATAAATAATGGACAATATACACTCAATTTTGACACTAGTTCACAAACATATATTGATTTTAAAGGGGATTCAGTAAATGGTGTTAATAGGGTTACTCAGTTGGGAAACCCTATAAATTATGTTTTTGATGCAGATAAAAACGATGTAAATATTGGCACTACAAACCAAAATAACGGCTTATTTTTTCAAGATTCCAGCGGCGGAACTAACACATTAAGCAATTTTTCTTATGTGAGCCAAGGATTCAACATGACAAATATTTCTTTATCGGCAATAACTAAGGAAGAATACTTATTGGGTATTATTTCAGAGCCAGAAGTTATAAGTGACATATTTATAAATCGAGGGATTACTAGTGTATTTGAAAGTCATCTGAAATTGGCCGAAATTACCAATGTGGATGAATTGCAGAATTACGGTAATGGATATTTTAACCTAATAAAACAGTAAATTTTACTTTTATATTTGGTAAAATATATTGAAAATATATAATAATAATAAAAATAAATTAAAATAGGATGGCAAGCGGTATTTTTGGGACTTTAAGAAGTGCAGACGTAGCACCACAGGATGTTGAAATTTTCTATACGTATGCGTCGGATAGGACAGTACAAGCTAGTACTTTAACTAAAATAGCTAACTCTAGCGATATTTTAGTTAAGGCTCAGAATCCGAATAGCCCATATAGTTTTGAAATGTTTAGTGGTATGTATACATTACAACTACCAACAACAATATTTTCAACAGCTGGAATATATACTATTATACTTAAACCTGTTGAAATAAGAACAAATATCGTGGACGTAGGTGTTTTATCGGCCTATCCAAATATTAACGGTCTATTATTTGACTTATCAACAATCCCTACAAATTTTTTAACTTATTTTGAGAACAATGGTTTAATCGGATATAAAGTAGAATATCTAAATCCTTCGGCTAGTGATGCTAAGGTAAATAATACATTTACAATTATAACGTCTAACAATAGAGCTGAACCTGTAAACCAAAATCTTACAAACACCAATCAAAAGTCTATAAGATATCGTTTTAACGATAACTCAACACTAATATTTTGTACTGTTTCACCAAATTCGGCACCAAATGTAACACCAAATGCGTATCCTTTTATAGGCCAAGTGAACCAACCAGTTATTATAACCAATACGTTTTTTAACCCCATAATGATTGAATTGGAACTTGTAACTAATACCTTGGATACAATTGCGTATGCGTTATACGGTAATCAATCTAAATCAATTGATGACGGTATATTTACGATTTATAATTTCAATAATCAAATTTACAAACAATATGATCTGTATGAAATTAAGGACGCATATACTGGATTACCGTTATTTGAAATTAGAGACCAAAGAACTAATATTGATTTCACTAAAAACTTTACAACAATAACTACAGTATAATGGCAAGTACTAACCCAAGAATAAAAGTTGCTGGATACTCCCAAAAAGTTGTTTACAACGACAATATTGAATATAGAAATTTTATGCCAGATTTGGCTGGTTTATCGCTAGTTTCATCTGGAGGAACATCTCTTTTTACAATGGGTAATTTTGTTGTTACGACAAATTACACTTCTAAAGTAAGTAAAACTTTTAGCACTAATAAATTTTCTAATTTTGTTAGTTTAACAGATTTAAACACAACGCTAGAAAGCTCATTGGACTTGTTGCTTAATAATTCAACAGTTTCATTAAATCTTGACGCAACTGATTTAACAAACTATGCTTTGTTTGGTTCTTTAACTGAATTGGTTAGGGTTTCTTTGGAAAATATAATTATGACTTGGCCAGCCGCCTTGTATGTCAACCCAGTTTATGCGATTCCACCAATATACACAACACAATCTGGCCATACTATTGAAAACTATGTATATGATAGCGTTAAAGGCCAAGCATCTTTTAAGGTTAACGTTAATACGATAACTAACCAATATCAACTAAACTTTCTTAAGAATGCAATTTCTGGTGGTACAACAGTATCGAATAATCCATTAACCATTATAGCTAATAACTACCAACTATATGCAATACTATATGGCGGTCAAGAATATGATATATTAGGGTTTACTGGGTCAACAAGAACCATTAATGATTATCTATATTTCATTGTGCAAGGAAATGTATTCTCTGCAACAACAAATAACGGGTTTTTACCTTATTATATAAAACCCAATACTACACAAGAAAATTTATTTTATAATTCTTTACCTAATTTTGAATATTATCTATTAAATAGATTTTCAAACCCAAAATTCACATCAACATTTAAATACACGGTTAAATCAGATACAGGTAATGTGTTAAGTGTAACAGATACCCTTACGTGGCCGATTAGTGATGGTTATAATCTAGACTTTGATACTGTTCAATACGCTAATTATGCTACAAAATTATCTGGTATTTGTTCAAACTATGATTTAACAACAAGTAGTTTGATGACAAGGTTCTTAGTCTCAAACTCTATTACAGATTTCGACACAACAGAAGCGCACGTAGATCCATTAGATCAAGATACTAGCGATCAAAAAATGTTAAAAACATTAAATATCTATGGTAGAGGATATGATGATATTAACACATTTATAAAAGGTGTTAGTTTTGCCCATGCTGTTAGTTACGATAAAAACGATAATACCCCAGACGTTTATTTAAAAGACTTCGCTAGAAATTTAGGTTGGGATTTAATATCATCAGTATTAGAATTGGATCTCTTAAAGAATTATGTATTACCGAATCAAGTTTCATATAGTGGGCATACAGTAGGGTTAACAGCAGAACAAGCAGATAACGAATTATGGAGAAGATTAATCTTAAATACCCCATGGTTATGGAGATCAAAGGGTACAAGAAAATCAGTCGAATTTTTATTTAAATTCATAGGTACACCTTTGGGTTTAATATCATTTAATGAATATGTCTATGTTGCCCAAAATCAAATAGACATGAATATTTTCAGTGCTGCATTAACATTAAATAATGCAAATACTGATCTAACAACATACCCTATAAGTCTTAGTGGTTATCCAGCGCCTCTATTAAATACACCAGATTTATATTATCAGAGTAATGGATTATGGTATAGGGAAACTGGTGGCGCAAACTCAAGTATTGATATTACGACAGGTAATAATCCGCATTTGGGGCCATATGACGGCGGCTTTCAATATATAAATCAATTTCGTAGTCTTATACCTAATTTTTCTGCAATAACTATAAGTTCACAGACTACATCAACTAGTAGTGTTAATTTATTTAACAACTATAATGGTGGTACTATGACTAGTTATTCTGGTAATACATATGTTGACGTTACAAATGACGACGGCATGGATTTCAGTAATTGTGTAGTCGTAACATCCAGTATAATATTAGACCCTGCTGATAGACAAGATATAACAAATTGTGGTTGTGTTACACCTACAGATTCAAGATGTCTTAGTGTTTGTTTTAATAGTAAGATAGTTAATCTAACTTGTCAGGATGAAATAGCTAGTTCAACTATAAACCCACAATATGGTTATTATATGTTTAATTTTAACCAATATAATTTGGATGGTAGTATATATGAGGTTAATGCTTCACCAGTGTATTATTCAAGCTATTTTGTGGATAAAAATTGTTGTAATTTTAATGGTAGTGTACCATATTTTTATAATGAATTAGATTCAAGCGGTAACTTATATAACAATGGTTACATTTGTTGTCAAACAACAAATAGTTGCGGATGTTTTATAACATGCAGTTGGACATTAGATAGTTCACAATATATAACGAACCCACAAGACGGAAAAAAATATCTTGTATTTGACAACGAAACTGGTGGCACGACGACAACATCTTTTGATGGCTGTAATTGTATTTCAACTCTCACAACACCAACTCAGATTACCGATCCGATAACTGGTAATCAAGGGTATGGTTGTCAATTAACGCAAGCTGGATTAGCCGATTTAGCATCTAAAAATTCACTAATAGTTTCAACATACAATCAAAGAGCCAGCGGAACAATAGGGTGTAACACTACTGCATGTATATTGGGTTTAACGACAAGTTTTGTAGGTTCAAGTAATAATGCTGCCAACGGTTCTATAACTTTAACACCAGATAACGGTACTGGACCGTATAACTATTCATGGACTAATGGAACAACAACAGAGTCTCTAACAAATATAACATCTACATATGTTATATCAAACCTGATTGGTGGTACGTATACGGTATCTGTTAGTGATTCAACAGCATGTTCTGCACAAGCGACTATAAATGTACCAGCGTTAAATTGTGGATTAAAGGTTACAGTTACTACTGTGAATACTAGTAACAAAACTACTGGAACTGGTTCTGTAACTGCAAATGTTAGTGGTGCTATTGGAAGTTACACAGTGCTTTGGGTTAACCCTAATAATTTTATTGGTAGCTCACCTGAAGTTGTTGGGACAACTAATACAATAAATAATTTATACGCTAACACATACCAAGTAACTGTAACTGATAGTGCTGGTTGCACACAAACAGTTAAAACTGTAGTTAGTGGACCTGATTGTAGTTATTTAACACTGGATGTAACGTCAACAATTAATTCTGCCACAGCTGTTGTGGGAGGCGTATTGGGTGTGTCAGCATCAGTAGCAATAGGTGGTACTACAACATATCCAAACTTAACGTATCTATGGAATAATGGTGCAACTACACAAACTATATCTAATTTGGGTAGTGGTACGTATAATGTAACAGTAACAGACACAAATACTGGCTGTCAAATAAAGGGAAGCGTAGTTATTGAATCTTACACATTATCATTAGTTTCCCCAATACCTTGTAATACTTTGGGTAATTCAACATATACATTAGGTGGGTTAACAGTGGGTGAAAGTGTAACAGTCTTAGCACAATATAATGGTAGGTTAATACCACCAGCTTCATCGTTTAGACCTATGAAAGCTGAATTGAGTTTAACACAAGGAACAACCACTGATATGGTAAGTTCACCAATATATACTGATGGTAGCATTCATTATGTAAATTTACGAGCGTTAATCACATTTGTTGCAAATAGTACATCGGTTACATTAACTACTTACGCTGCTGCGTTTAGTATTGACGATCTTCAGACAAATGCAATGACTTTAAGTATTAATGTAAATGGTTTAAACGCAATTGGTTGTGTTGGGAATAGCTCATAATTAATAACTTGATAATATTTATATAAAAAAAATAAAATGGCAGAAACGGTTTGGCCCTCAGCGCAAAATATTATAGATGCAAATGGACAGGTGATTCAAAATCCTGATGGGACAATTTCCGTTTACACATATAATACGTCAATAGGACAACTAACACCTCAAAATTTAACAAAATCTTGGTGTGATTCATTGGGTATTGCTAACGCTACTTGGAATGCTTCAACACAACAATGTAATTGGTCAGCAATTGATTGTCAATCACCCTTTAATATCGTTTTAAATTCGAGGGGTAGTGATGCCACATCATTTTCAGTATATCCTGACCAAACATGTTCATTAAGCGTGGATTTTGACTACTTGTTTAAATTTGATTGTGCAACGCTGACACAACTTGCTGCAGGTTCAGTTAGTAGCGGATGTAATACGATTATTGATGTTTTCGAATCTTTGGGTGCCTCAGTTATACTAGACATCGCTCCATCTCAAACGAGCCTAACAAGAGTGTACCAACAACAGCTTTTTAATACTATAGGTAGCGGTAATTTGTATAATTATTTAACAAGTGCTGGTACAAATACTGGATTTTATATTTGCGGTGGGTCAGCGACTAACCCCAACGACACAAACTGTTATCCATTAAATTTATTCAATTTAAACGCTAGCGGTACTACAATCAACTGTGGTATTGTTGCTAATCAACTTATAACACAATTATATGCTGAATCTGGCTTAAGCGCATTACAAATAACAGCCTTTACACAAAATATTAATCAAAACGCCTTTGGTATTAATTGGCAACATTTTCACATGGATATTACAGACCCTGTTGTGATAAGCGCTATTAGTAATCAAAAAATAAAATTATCTATCCAAGTAAGCGGCGCATGTGTGGATACATGTGTTTTATTAGACAACATTGTATTAAACCAGAACTGTATTCAAGTTGAAACAAATAATCTATTTCTCACCCAATCTCCTGGGTTTGAGTTGGATAGAGTGAGAGATAATAAGAAATCTTGGATGGCAAATAGCGATCCGACGCAACGTGCATTTGTCATAACAAATAGTATCGGATCAAATCCAATAAGATACACTGACTACACAATAAATAATTCACAACAAGCCATAAACACTAAAGAAATTGATCTAGATATTAACTTAGCTGAGGCTGTTGAAACAGATGTATGGAATTATATTACAAATAATTCTTGTATTTTAACAGGTATTAGTATAGGTACAACAATATGTGTTAAAAACGCTTATAACGTAACAACTAGTGCTTGTACACCACAAACCTATTGCTGTAGTGAATACTGTGGTGATGCGAATATTAGTATAAACAATATGATGACACAACCATTGAGTGGTGTGTCTACAATTGAGGATTTTGAATATTTTATAACTTCAGAATTGATCGATGCTAAAAACAGAAAAACTATTTCTTCATACCCAACACTAAGATTATTGTATGATAGATATTTGAGTAGTCTTAATTTTTGTGGGTCAAAAAGTGCTGGTTTTGATTACTTCACTATGGATACCTTTGCAAATTTAGTGGGTAATTATTGGGTTGATATTATTGAACAAGTGATTCCAGCCACAACAATTTGGGGTTCAACAAAGATATACACCAACACAATATTTGACATAAATAAGTATAAATACAAAGCATACAGTACTTTATTCGGGTATAACGGGTCAATACCATTTGTTAGTAGCCCAGCAACTGGTATAACTTGTAATGTAAGTGCGACAACAAGTGTTATTGAAGGTACTTCATTAAATACAGCTGCATTCTTTACCCAAGGTCAAATAAATAACTATTCTAGCGTGTATGTTATTCAAATGAATAGCGGCTCTGAATTTTATGGAACAGTTAGTATCCTTGGACCTAATGCACCAGTAAGTATTGTTGGACCTAACGCTTCAGTTAGTAGCATCGGGTCTAATAACTCAACACAAGGAAATTCTATTAACGAGTGCTTAATACAAGTAACAATTAGTAGTGTTCAACCAGGAAATGCATTATCCAATGGTAGTCTAACAGCAAATGTGTCTGGGTCTAATGGACCTGTTAAGTTCTTATGGAGCAATGGGGCAACAACTCAAACTATTTCCAATTTACCAGCGGAAATTTACAGCGTTACTGTTACAGATACAAGTATGCCAAGTTGCACTGCTTATGAAGAAATATACTTAACAGCATTAGCTTAAAATAAACTATTTATATACATGCCAATACTAATAAAAAAAATAAAAGCGGTGGTTCTGGATAATTTTACAACAAATTTATCCTATTTCACTTCTTTACCATCCGAAGTTCAATTCGAAGATTATATTAATCTGAATGGTTACATAGCGTATTTGCAAGACTTCACCCAAGCTGAGACTTTAACAACATTAAATAAACCATTGGGATTTGGACTTAAAAATCAGTTTAATTTAAAAACAAAACCAGTACAAATTTCGTCTTACGAGCAATTTCAAGAAAGAATATATAACCAAAGTAACATATTTGTAAGAAACAAAGCTATTAATAACGTAAATACGAGTTCTGATTTTTGTATATTTAAGTCGCCCACCTTTGGTGTTGATGGTGCTACAAAGGTACAATGTAACACAGTAGAATGTGTGTTAACTGGTTACTCATTTTCTAACATGTTAACAGCTGCTACAAGCAATTGTATTGGCACTGGATCGACTAGCTGTTATAAATCTACTACTTGGCAAACAGTTATTCTAGCTAATAATAATGTTGTTTATAATGGTATTTTTTATACAACAACAAATTTAACTGGTGATATACCATCCAACGCATCATTCTTAAATTCTGTGGCGATAGCGTATGATGCTTTAGCTTATTCATACACATCGAACGGTGCTAATTTTACAATCGATAAACCATATGGTGTAACTGAGTTAGAAGTTAACGTTTGTATTACAGTTAACCTAAATATTGGTGTTCTTACTTGCCCAGCTGGATTTTCGGCTACGCCAGCTAATGATGCTTGTGAACAGATAAATGTAACTGCAGCAACCTTCAATGGTAGTGGTGCAACTATTTTAGTTGGAAATCAAAATGTGGCATATGCTAATTATGGAACATATTTTTACCCAATGATTCAAAATGATGGGGCATTACCAGTTTATTACATTGGGAATGCTAATAATCTTTTAGACCAATCAGGCGGAACAACAACAGCTTTAAACGTAAATAATGTATCACCATTTTGGGGTAATCCAACTGACATATCAACTGCTGGTAGATTAAATAATATTGGTTTAAGCGCTACAAGTGGTCAATATGTTGGTTTTACTTATTGTTTTAATATAGCAACACCTGGAACATATTACGTTGGTCTTGCTGCTGATAATAATAGTCAAATGTCATTAAATGGTCAACTATTAGTAGCTTTTAGCGGTTCTGTTTCAGATAATTTTAAAAAATGGAGCGTCTTTCCAGTTAATTTATTATCTGGAAAAAACATTATTGAAATGACTGGTGAAAACGACATAGGAACATCGTCAGCATTTGCTGCAGAAATATATAACCCAATAAGTTATGCGACGTTAACAGCTGCCACAAGTACTGGCGCAACACAAGCTAATACCATATTCAGTACAGCAGGTTTTGTTGGTAAAACGTGGGAGATAGGTACTGATGTTGGGTATTCATGCCCAGTAGCAACACCGAATTATTCATTGGATGGCTGTGGTGATACCTATATGTGTACACAAATTATAACAATACCATACACTGGTATCTGTACTACCCCATGTAGCGCTACTTGTACAACAATATGTGCGCAAACCTTTGATTCGATATCTGCTAATAGCACAGGTGTTTATATTGTAGATAATACAGTATCAAGTTTACCATTTATATTTAATTTCACAGGAAACACACAAAGTTTTAGTGGAAATAATGCAACATTTAAATTTGAAGTTTATAAATTTAACCCAAGCGCAAATATATTCACTGTTCCACCTGTCTATACGAGTCCTGTAATACCTTATAGTCAATTTAGTAATACTAGCCAATTATATCAAAATATTCCAATAAACAGTTTATCGTTGGATGGCGATTACTTAATAAAGGGTTATTATAATGCACCTGTATGTACAACATTCTTGGGGTTATTAGGTAAAACGATAGACACTTCAGTATATAATCAAAGCTCATCATTCCAATTATATGAATCTGATATAGATTATTATTTCGTTGCCATCAACACTGCCGACACACCAATATTTAAACAAACTAGTGTAATAAACTTACCGTTAAATGGCACTCTCCCACTGTACCAACAGGTAATCGTAGTAAACGATGCAAACCCAAGTGGTTATACAAGAACTGGTTCGACATTCACTTTGGATGGCGAATATCTGGGTAATGTTATTGTAACTTTAAGTGGTTTAACATTAGCTGAAAATATTGACTATACTTTATCTGGAACAGTTTTAACATTTATAGATACCATCCACAATGGAGATGTAATAACATTTATATTTACAAAAACGTCCACATTATCAATAATATCTGAAAATATAGATATAACAACAGTAGTACCATCTGGTGCAACTGATGGTCAAGGTAGTGACACATATTATTATAATACGACGACTGGGAAATACGAGATATATACACAAAATCAAATATTGAATTTTTCAAATTTAATTTTAAGTTTAAACGGAATTACTTTATTGAGTAATATTGATTATTACCAATCAATATCAGATTCAAATAGAATAATATTAAATGGATACGTAATGTCAGGTGATCTAATGACAGTTGTTTATTACCCCCTAGCAAATGTTATAAACGGAATTACACAAAATAACACTATAGTGGGTTGGGCAATACAAAATATACCGCAATATAATAATGGGTTTTTTAATATAGAATACAGTAATGATCCTAGTTTTTCAGCATTTACCATTAGCTCAACGGTACCGTATCAACCATTAGTCACTAATTATACTGGAAACTTGATTCTAACTGGCTCAGCTGGGTCTAATTATTATTATAGAATCCAAAACACTAAAAACTATAATTCAATATGTGGAGACGTTATTAGCAGCACTGCTTTCAGCGAGACTGTTAATGTAACTCTACAGAGTAATGCAATAAATTCATACTAAATATTGACTATTTAGTATTTATAAGTAAAATAAAAGAAAAAATAAACATATTTATAAGATATGAGTTACATTATAAAAAGTACAAGTCCGTACGTTAATATTAAGTTGACCCAAGTAGGAAGGTCCATGCTGGCTCAAGGACAATTGAATTTCTCTAATTTTTCAATAGGTGATTCCGAACTAAACTATGGACGCGAGGAAGTTGTGGATGCTAATCCTAGTGATCCTACTCTTTCAGCAACAAGCAGAGTATTTAAACCTGCAGATCAGCAACCAAATTTTGCATCGTATATTACCGATTCTAGTGGGAACCATATTTTTCCAATGACTCAAGCTAATATTAATGTTGTTCAAGCAATTGTGAATAACCAAGCTGCAGAAAGAGGATTTTTTACTGGATCGTCATCAGCATACACTAGTTTAACTAGTACAACATATGTTAAAGCAGTTACCACTATATCAAATACATCCTTAACTGGTTCATCACTTATTAGTCTACCATTAGGTACAAATGTGAGTGTTGGTGATATTATAAGGCTTAAAGTAACGAATAATACAGCATTCCCAAATCCAACAGAAAACGCTAAACCAATGCCAAATTTATGGTATAAGGTACAAGCTATAACAAGTGGTGCAACATTGGCTTTGACATTGGATAGAAATGTACCTAATAATTCTGCACAAACTACAAGTAATTCTTACGCATTTGTATATCCAAATGGAGAAGTAGCGAATACTTTTGGTTATAATACAAGCACTGCATATTGGGACACTGGGACATTATCTTTTGACTCTGCAACAAATATTACCTGTAATGATGTTAAAGTTTGGAACATGAATAATGTTTGGTGCGAGAATTTAGCTGGTGTTACAGGATTAAGCACTACAGCTTTATATGAAGACTACACAAAATTTGGTTCATATGATTATCTAGGAAGTAAAAACCCATATTTTCAATATGCTTGTGCTTCTAGTGGCACTACAGTAGCTAATCAGTGTAGCGGTCCTGGTTACAGTTATTTAGATTATGTTACTAAGGCAATATCAATTATTCATTACACAAATAACACAATATCTAATTTGTATGGGGAGTTTTTATATGTCGATACGACAAATAATAAAACGGTACGTATTACTTTACCAGATTTAATTTATCATAGATCAAATTACGGTACTGGAAGTGGAACAACTATGGGTATGAGTTTTGTGGCAACAGGTAACGTACAATTATTAAACAATACAAACATTCAATATTATAATCTAGTTGAAGACCAAACTTTAATCGGTAATCTAACCCCAAATGTCGTGGGTAAAGTTTTCCCACAGCTTCAAACAATTGTAATTGATGATGAAGAAATAGTTGCGGCGGTCTCTTACAAATCAAATCGTAATTGGACTCTACCAGCTTTGAGCGCAGTATTAAGCAGCCCAACAGGTGGAACAGATACTGGTATTTTGGAAGTAAACGAAACGATGTTTTTAACATATGCTTTGGATAGTCCATCAAAGGGATTAGAATCTTCATTACCATGTCAATATTATACAGTATTAACCAATAATACTTCAAGCGCACAAGATGTAGCATTTTCATTAAGTAATACTGGATTATTACCATTTATGAGGAAGATTGAATTGGGTGGATATGATGGGTTGGGCTTTAATGCTTATAATTTTAGACTACTTTACCAAATTGTGGCAGATGAAAATGCGAGACCAGACCCAGGAAATTGGCGTGTATATGATTTCACTAGCACATTAATTACTGGTACTATTGGACAAACAATTAACCCTAAATTACTAGAAAATCAAACACCCACAGCAAATGGGTTTGTATTAACAAGTACAATCGATGCACTTGCAAAAACATACGATATTACACTACCTTTGGGCTTGGCACCAAACACAAATAGTAATATTTTACAATTTGGTGATGAAAGATTTTTATACGGAAATTTAGACACCTATATTGGTGCAACGATTTATAAAACATTATTCGATATAAGAGTTAACTCAGCCCAATATAATCTAACAACAAATTCAACAAGAAGTCAAATACCATCAACTAATCCACCTAATATTAAAATAAGTGAAGTTGGTATTTACGATTCTAGTAACAATCTAGTAGTTGTTGGTAAGTTGAGTCAACCAGTACCATTGATAGCTGGTCAAACAATATTATTAGAGCTATCACTTGATTTTTAATTACAACAACTATGGGATATAATAACACTGGAAAAACAACAACATTAACAGCAAGGCTAACACCATATGGTAGAACAATGCTGTTAAAAAATGACACAACATTAATTACAACATTTAGTTTGGGTGATTCAGATGCTAATTATATTGCAGCATTACCACTTAACACTGGACAAGTTCCAACAAACGCAGGAAGTGTTGGATCAAATAATTCTACATCAAATAGCGTTGCAAATAATGTTGGTATTAGAAGTCTGTTATTTGTCAATAATTCTGGAGGTAAAACAAAATTAGTTCAACCACAATCCAGTGCTGTAACATTTACATATTTGGCAAATGGTCAAACAACTATTACTGGCTCAAGCATTACGCAAAATATTGTTAATAGAAACAATATCAATACTGACCCTCTAGTTAACTTATATTATACATTTAACTTACCATTAACAACTAATGCTGATTATAAATTCACAGGGCTAACAAGTAATTTTGGTGGCTATGCAAATACAGCATTAAGCGGTATAGATACAACAAATATATTAGTCATAGCCATAAATAATAACAATTATGGTGAATTAATTGATGGTAAAACTATACAAGCTAGTATAACTACAACTGCTGCAACTTACACCATATATAGCACCTTCCAAAATACAGGGTCTCCACTATCTGTTCAAGATGCTAATTACACTGACACAGCAACAAACACCCAATTCTTGGGTTCTAATATTGCATTTTTATTTTCTGATAGTATTGCTAAACCTAGTGGAAACCCAAATTTAAGTTGGGCTACTGGATATAATACACTTAAGCCATACAGTAAGAATGCTAAACAACTATATAATTTCGTAACAAACAGTAATTCTAGTCAGACTGCCGATACTATAGTGGGTATTGCTTACTTGGATAAAGGCTTCTTAGTTATAACACACCCCACAATCGTTAATAGCTTCAATACAAGCTCTACAGCAACGAGTGTGACTCTCAATAGTGTTTCAAGCTTGGTGTCTCAAAACATCACTTGTATTGCCGATAGAGGGGAGTTTGGAACTTCAACAAATCCAACCTTCAGTTTAGGCGATACACCTAGGATTAGCGAAGTTGGATTATATGATACCAATGGTAATCTTATCGCCATAGCAAAAACAGATAGACACATCGTAAAAAATCTTAATGATTTTTTTGCCTTGGGAATACAAATTAGCATCTGACCATTGAGTTTTTATAAGTATATATTATATTATACTTAAAACTCATGGATAAACAAAACGAAGGCAAACTCATTCTTGGTTTAGATGTTAGTACGAAATGTATCGGAATAGCTTTATTTGAAGATAAAGATGGCGCAGGTGATTTAAAATTATTACACCACGTAAGTCCAAAAGTAAAACCAGAACCAGAAAGTAAACTGGAAGAACTTTTTGAAAAAGCTCGTATTTTTGAAAAAGAATTCTTAAATGACTATGCTGGCGTTGGCATTTCAAGAGTTATAATAGAAGAACCGCTCCTCCAATCCAATAATGTACATACGATAGCTACTCTTCTTAGGTTTAATGGAATGATAGCTAGGTCAGTGTACGAAACCTTACTCATTGTACCTGAATTTATTTCTTCATATGATGCTAGAAAATATGGTTTTCCAGAGTTAATGGGGGTTAGAAAGCTTAAAAAAGATGGGACTTCTCGCACCGAAAAGGAAATTAGTAAAAGCGAACCTGTTTTATTTGGTGCTCATGACTTTGATGTTGATAAAAAGATGGTTATCTGGGAGTTAGTAGCTGATTTACACCCTCAAATTGATTGGTTTTACGATAAAAAAAAGAAGCTTAAGAAAGAAAACTTCGATATGAGTGATGCTGTAACATGTGTACGTGGCTATATGCGGAAGAATGGTTTTTGGAAATAATTTTTAGTATGTTTGTCAAGTGACACATATTATTAATATTTTAGAGCTTTTCTTGGGCGAATGTCGAAAACATGATGAGGACAAAGGCCAAGCAGCTTTCGATTGCCCCGCTTGCAGTGCCGAAAAAGGTTTGCCAGATGGAGATGGGAAAGGGAATTTAGAATTAAACTACTACAAAGATGTGTTTAAATGTTGGGTTTGTAAAGACACTAATAGTATGTCTGGTAGTATTACAAAGCTAATAAAAAAATACGGTAATTTACGAATATTAACCGATTATAGATTATTACAACCAGAAAAAACGTTCGAAGATAGGGATGAAACTAAAATACTCGTATTGCCAGATGGTTTTAGGTTATTAAAAGATTGTACTTCAAGAGATTTTAAGTATAATCGAGCGATGTATTATTTAGGTCAACGCGGCATTACACCTCGTATTATTAACCAATTTGAAATCGGTTATACCACTACTGGTAAGTTTCAAAATCGTATTATAATTCCTTCATATGATGAAAACGATACATTAAACTATTTCATAGCTAGATGGTTTGACAAGCAATACACAAAGTTAAAGTATTTAAATCCTGATGCTGCTAAGCAAGAAATTATTTTCAGTGAGAATAAGATAAACTGGGACGCAACAATTTATTTAGTTGAAGGAGCTTTTGATCACATCGTAGTTCCTAATTCAATACCGCTGTTAGGCAAAGATATTTCGGATGTATTATTGGGAAAAATATATGAAAAATCCAAGGCTAACATTGTTATTTTATTAGATAACGATGCCTATGAGGATAGTAAACTTTTATATCGAAAATTAGATTTTGGTAATCTTTCTGGGCGTATAAGAATATGTAAATTACCAGAAGGCTATGATCCTAGCTTAATATATCAGACATGGGGCAGTAAAGGCATCATACATTATTTACATACTAGACGAAAATTAAAAGAAAGTATATTTAATTAAAAAATTTTTTGTATAATTGTTAGTATGTTAGGACAGTATGAATCACCAGTGTATCTGGAACCAATAGAGCATGTATATATACATCGAAAAACGAATATTAAGTATAGCAGTGTAACCAAGGCTATAGGGACAATAGAGCCTCATTTTGACGCACCTGCGGTGGCAGGAGCAATATACCAGCAACAAGATATTGTTAAAGACCCTAGATACCTTGGAATGTCCGTAACCCAAATCTTGGATTATTGGCAAATGCTGAATGATGAAGCAAACACCTACGGAACCAACGTTCACGATATTATTGAAACATACCTAAAAGCTAATAAATGGTGGTTCCCAGTAGATGAGTTATCCAAAAAAGTTATAAGTGGTTACAATAGCTTAAAAATTGATGAAGGTATAAGAATGTATCCAGAACGCATCATGTTTGCGGAAGAATACAGATTAGCTGGCATGAGCGATCTAATTATAGATTTGGAATATGATTTTTTCGACGTTGGCGATTGGAAGACCAATAGATTATTTAATTACTATAACCCATACGGATATCAAACATTATTAAAACCATTCGATTATCTTCAAAACTGTCAATGGTCTATATACACGATGCAACTAAGTACGTATGCTTATATGTATTCTTTAGAGACTGGAAAGAAGTGTAGACATATTTGGGTAGGGTATTGGGATAAAATAAGTGAAACATTTAGTAAAATACCCATAATGTATTTGAAACATGAGGCTAAAAAGTTATTGGAATTGCACAAATATAATGCAACATATAAATAACTAATTAGTTACCTTGTCTCCATTCTGGGGTACCAGTAATGACTTTTATAAGTTCTGGAGTCAATGTATTACTAGACACATTTTTGTTCCACCACTGCGATGGAATAACATAGGAACCTAAGTATACACCCTTTTCATCCTTAACGCCAGTTAGAGCTGTATTTGGTTTTACAGTCTTTAATAGAACGTTCTCCTGACCAGTATTCAAATTTCCTGCGTTATCGGCGCTATTCGTTTTTCTGCTAGGATAGAAAATCATAGCCCAAGTTTGATCACCCAAATGTACCACTTCACCTCTATCAGCATAGGCGCTAAAATTAACGGCTGTATCTTTTTTAGCGTTATCGTCTGGTACAAATTTAATGTTAATTTGTACATATTGGTCTTTAGTATATACTGAATTATCTTTTCCTATTTCTGGGTTCCACTTAGCTGTACCAATCTTTACATCTGGGTTTGTAAAATTTACACTGCCATTGAAAACACTTTTCTTTTTTAGGTCTTCTATAAATTGACTAATAAGAAATTTAGCCGTTTCAGCTCTTCTTTGTGCCAAAATCCATGGTCCTAATTTAATATGATTAGCCGTTTCGTTATCGTAGTTTGGAACTTGAGACTCACTGCTTACAATTTGAATAATAATGTTTGTATTAGGATTTTTTTGTATCTGTAGACCAAATTTTTTCAATTCACTTTCTAGTGCGTCTTTATCTTCACTATGGAAAAGATACTTTCCGCTAGTAAATACATTGCTTAAATTTAATCTTATTGAATCCTTATTAAGGGATTGAGGAGCATTAACCCTAGGGGTTTCATGACCACCAGCAGCATGTGCTTTACCAAAAAGGCCAGAAACGGCTAAGACAGCAGCCATTGCATTATTTTTCCAACCTTCATCCAAGTTTGAAGGTTTTTCGAAGTCCTCTTTAATTATATCCCAAATTTTCATGGCTTTCATTTAGTATAAATATATTGTTAGTTGCAAATGGTAAAATTTTCCAGTATATTTGAAATAAATTTTTTAATGGTTAAACTTATCGTACACATTGCAGATATCCATATACGTACTTATAGGTTACATGAGGAGTATAAGGAGGTGTTTATAACCTTCTTGAACCAACTGCGTAATCAACTAAAAGATGCCGACAAAAGTGAAATAAGGATAGCATTGGTAGGTGATTTAGTACATCAAAAGATCATAATATCCAATGAACAATTAATACTGGGAACTTGGTTTTTAAGAAAGTTGGAAGAAATTGCACCTGTCATTATTATAGCTGGAAATCATGACTTATTGGAAAATAATAAGGATCGTGTCGATAGTATAACGCCCATGGTTCAATTCTTACCAGATACCAATATTAATTTTTTCAAGGAAAGCAAATGTTATTTGGATGATAATATTGTATGGTGTGTGTATAGTATTTTTGAGGAAAACAATATGCCAGATCTTGAAAGTGCTAGGCGAGAATTTGGTAATGATAAAACATACGTGGGGCTATATCATGCACCCATATTAAATGCTAAAACAGATATTGGTTATGAAATAGACCATGGCGCGAGTTTGGAAATATTTGAAGGGTGCGATATGGTTTTGTTGGGGGATATTCATAAAAGGCAGTCTTTTAATCATAAAGGCGTTAAAATAGCATACCCATCCAGTTTAATCCAACAGAACTTTGGTGAAAATGTTACAAAACATGGATATTTGTTGTGGGACGTGGAGCAAAGGAATTTTACTGAACACGATGTGAATAATAACAACCCTTATTATAATTTTAAAATAAGATCGCTGGAGGATTTAGAGTCCAACAAAGAAATACTTACAAATTTATGACACTACGTGAATTAAAGAGCTTCATTAATAATTTGCCTACAGAAATGGACGACTATACTGTTGTCAATGGTGAAGTTGGCTATTTGGACATCAAGGATAAAAATTTGGATGATAAACTGGTTTATCGTGTTGATAAACCAATAGTTGCACTCTACGTCGATAAAAATGATAAAGAAGTTTGCCTGTTCCATCAGACACAGGAGGACGTAAATGATAAATTAAATATTGACGAACATGGATATCCCAAAGATGATAAATGATGAAATATGGGAATATTGTAGGTTAAATAAAATAACCAATATTGACGAGTTCATCATTAAGCTTGTTAAACAAGGTTTCACCATTGAAAAGTACGGCGCAACGCCTAAAGCTCAGGTAGTGGAAAGGATCGTTGAAAAAGTCATCACCAATGATGATGAAATAAAGAAATTACACGAAGAGCTACAACTAGAGAAGGCTAAAAACATTGATCTAATTAAAAAGTTAGATCACAAAGAAAAAATGCGGGACATATATGGCGAGTCTTAATCAAAGCTAGATTCTGACTTGGGTAGAGCATCAAATCCAATAATTTCTAAATTTATAACTACACTCCTATCATTAACTTCACCAAATGAACGTGGAGCAAAAATTAAATTATTTAAAATTGGTAGTAGTGAACTATTAAGTATAGTAATATCTCCCTCTAGCCAGTCTTCAATTATTTTAAAATTACTAATTGAATGGGTAGCGTTATATTTGTGAATTACGTCGCCGTGATCTGGATGCCTAAACTGACCGTAAAATATTTTTTCATTTAATCTATCGAGTTCTGTATATTCCAAACCATCTTCGTTAAGTTTTATAGTAGTAAATTCTGATTTAGAGTATAACCTATGATTTTTATTTATTATATCTAGCTTAATAAGCTTTCTAGTTAAAACCTGATTATTATACGGCTTACTCTTTTTAGCTATCACTTCTTTAACGATATATTCATTTATTTTATTAGACATCGTTGTTTCTTCAATCTCACAGATATCCTGAAAATCTTTCTTAAGAGTTGGGGTAATTCTAATTTTAATTTCTTCTATTTTCATAATCTATTTTTTTATGTTACCACATTGTGGTAACATTTAATAAATATGAAGAAAATCTAAAAAGTCTAGTCCTTGGAAAAATAATTATTTTTTAGTATATTTGAAATAAATTAAATAGAATGGGAATTAGTGAAAATAGAAGCCTTGGGTTGAATCAGGGAGCAAAAGTGAAAGTGTATTGGGATGATCAACCTACTAACTACAGTAAAGAGGCTAAAAATAGGATTAGAAGCCATTTCGCTAAGAAATACGGCTTTAATAAGAATAACATTGACGTTATATACAGACCAGTAAAGATAGGCGAGAACGGCGAGTCTATTGAGATTAATGGTGCAACTATTGAAAACATAATGGACGTTACTTATCAGCGAGACCTGATGAGAGAGTGGATTAAGAGAGAGAATAAAATAATAGATTTTAATAGACTAATAAGTTTAGACGAAAAAGTTAATGCAGAACTAAACATTGAGAATAATGACACCCAGCACAGAACTTGGGCTATAAGGTGGCTCATGGTGGATAATTTTTTATCATTCGGTGAAAAAAATTATATCCCATTCAACAAGCTAAAAGGTCTCATAGTTGTTAATTCATTGCCTGCAAATCAAGCGGGTAAAACTTCTCTTACTATAGATGCCTTAAAGTTTTTATTACATGGTAACACCACAAAGACTGATAAGAACGAAGAGATTTTCAATCAATTTTCTGATAGGAACGAATTAGTGGTTAGAGGCATGATTGAAATTTCTGAAGAAGAATTAATTATAGAGCGTAAGATGAAACGCACTGCTAAGAAGGGCGGTGGTTGGAGTGTTACGAATAAAGTTAATTATTATAAGTTATTACCCGATGGCGAGGAAGAACAATTGAACGAAGAAGATGCCACAAGAACTACGCTCAAATTAAAGGGTACAATCGGCAACGAAAAAGATTTCGAAATGCTAGTTCTTGCTACCGAAAAAAACTTGGATGATTTAATTGGATTAACAACAGCTGAAAGTGGTAAAATACTAACTAGGCTCATAGGCTTGGAAGTCATAGAACTGAAGGAAGTTATTGTGAGAAAAATGTATAATGAATTCGATAAAAAGAAGAAATCTAATAATTTTGATGTTGTAACGCTAACCACCGAAATAGAAGATCACAATGAGAAAGTAACTCTAGGTGAGACCATCAAACTTGATTTAAGTGAGAAATTGGAGGTAAATAATAAAGAAATATTCAATTTGAATTATGAAAATGATAAACTTCTTATTAGCAAAATAACTGTTGACGTAACAATTACAGCGCTTAACCCATCGAAGTTAGAAAAAGAAATCGCTGATGAAACGAGTATTGGTGTTAAGCTCAAGGAGAGGGTTGGGGTTTTAAATACAAATGTCTTAGCGCTTGGGAGTATAATATTTGATGAAGATAAACATCATAATTTAACAAGTGAAAAAAATAAGTTGGAAACAAATATTATAGTCAAAAAAAGTGAAATTTACAGACTGGATGTTACAATAAAGGATTTGATTGATGGGGGAGTGTGTAAAGCTTGTAATAGAAAACTGGACGATGTTGATAATTCACAGCACATTGAATCTCATCAAAAAACTATTTTACAATTAGAAATTGATATTGCTAATTTTAGAGTTAAACTAACATCTATTATAGATGAATTAGAATCATTGAATTTTATGAAGAAAAAGGTAGACGAAAAAAATAAGTTAGAACTAGAAAGAGATAGGGCTGAAGTTGAAATGGGTGGTCTAAGAAATAAAATTACGTCTAAAAATAATGATTTAAAGAAGTACAAGTTAAATCAAGCGGCAATTGAGCATAACAGAAGAGTTGATGCGGATGTGAGTATTGTTAAGACCAAATTAAACGTTGCGTATTATTCTAAAGAAGAGTTTACGATTAAAAGTCAAAAGATTATACAAGATATCTCAAATAATGAGGTACAAATAGTAGAGAAGCAAAAGCTAATACAGCAAATAAAGAAAGAAGAGGAAGTAGAAAAAATTTACAAAGTCTATATTGATTTGGTGGGTAAGAAGGGTATTAGTAAACTAGTGCTTAGGTCTGTATTACCCATTATTAATTCTGAGATACAAAGGTTGCTAGAAGATGCTGTAGATTTCGAAGTTGAGATATTTATTGATGATAAGAATGACGTACAATTTTTCTTAAATAAAGATGGTGTGTCGAAGTTATTAAAATCTGGTAGTGGGCTTGAAAAAACGGCTGCTAGCTTGGCCTTAAGGGGTGTTTTAGGTAAGTTATCTACGCTTCCTATGCCAAACTTCATTACTTTTGATGAAGTATTGGGTAAAGTAGCAAATGAAAATTTAGAAAAGGTAAAATTATTGTTTGATAAGATAAAAAATATGTATGAAATAGTATTTTTAATCACCCATAATGATATTATTAAAGACTGGGCAGATAATATAATTACAGTAGAAAAGCCTAATAATATAGCAAAAGTAACAATAAAATAAAGATGAAATTTAGGAATTATTGCATTGTAGTTATGGGTAATACGGTTGACGCTATTTCAGAAATCACAAGTATATCTGAAAGCGCCCCGAATACTCCGAATAGCCCAAATGTTTTGGATGCTAAGGGTATTTTAATAGCAACCTTCACATCTTTTGTGGAGCCCAGTGAATTAACAGACTTCTTTAAACAAAAAAACCGAAATTTTTTACTTTTTGATTTGAATAAAGATTGTTCTGGTGTTAATATCGTTAAGGAAGAGATAAATCAGGGGTTATTTGGATTTCTATCTGTAATGACGGATGAAAATTTACAACAAAAAACTTATGATCTTATTAAAGAAATTAGTTCTTCTACAATGGTTAGTAGCGTAAGAAAAAGTGATACTAACAGAAGTACAGAACCTATGATTTCTTTAGAGGAAATAGATGAGATGACACCAAAAGACAGAGAAAATTTATTAAACGATTTACTGGAAAAAGGGTCAGATAAGTTATCGGAATATGACAAAAAGATATTAAAAAAATTAGCTATAAGCTAGGCCGAAAACCTTGACTTTTAATAGTTTTTGAGTATATTTGTTTGTTCTATGAACAATAACCNNAATAACAATTTTAGGTAAATGTAGGTTTTAGATGATTAAAAAGAATGTAAGTTTTGAAAACGAAAACAGTTTATCGAAGTATTTTAAAGATGTAAGAAAATCAGTATTGTTATCTTCAGATGAAGAAGTTCTTTTAGCTAAAGAAATTCAGAATGGTAGCAGAGAAGCGACTGAGAAATTAATTAACTCCAATTTAAAATTCGTAGTCTCCATCGCTAAGGAGTATCAGAATCAAGGTTTATCATTAGCTGATTTAGTCAGTGAAGGAAACTATGGTCTCGTAAAAGCCGCGACAAGATTTGACCATACGAGAGGATTTAGATTCATATCTTATGCTGTTTGGTGGATTAAACAATCCATAATACAAAGCTTAAATGAAAACGCTAGAATGATTAGGCTCCCCGCCAATGTAATCAATAAAGTCTCCAACTTAAAAAAAGAAATCGAAAGGTTCCAACTTCAAAATGAGCGTGAGCCCATCTATGGTGAGATATTTGACGAAAATAACGAACCCGTGGAGTTATTCACGTATCCTAAATGCGCGTCTTTAAATGACGTTGTAAATGAGGATGGCGACGAAATTATTAATTTAATAGCTTCAGAAGAAGATGAGGAAACAATTGTTGATGATAGAATAAAGAAACAATTAAATAAGACGTTATCTATTTTAGATGAGAGAGAAAGAGATATTGTTGAATGTTATTACGGTGTGAATAGAGATTGCGAATCTATGACTCTTGAGGCAATCGGTGAAAAATATGGTTTAACAAAAGAGAGAATTCGTCAGGTGAAAAGCAAGGCGCTAAAGAAGTTAAGATATAATTCACGAGATTTATTCCTGTCAATAAATGATTAAAACTTTGGAAATTATTAATCATTTTACGAAAATTAAGACACAATTCACATGCTTTGTTCATTTCAATTATGAATGAATGATATTTATTTAAAAAAATATGAAAATAAGATTTAGTCATATTGTTGCAATTTCGGCCTTTTTGGTTGCTGGTTGTGCGGCATATTACTCAGTTTTTGGATTAAGTCAGTTATTTGCTGGTGCTAGTTTAGCAGTAATTATTATGGCCAGTTCATTGGAGTTTAGTAAAATAATTGCTGTAAGTTTATTGCAAAGATTTTGGAGTAAAATATCCACAGGTTTAAGAATCTATCTATCTGTGGGTGTTATTATATTGGTATGTATAACATCTGCTGGTATATATGGATTTTTATCAAACGCATACCAAAAAACAGCTAACAAATATCAAATAAGTGAAAATGAAATTACTGTTTTAAATAACAAAAAAATCTTGTATGATAAGAATATGTCGGATAATCAAGTTATTATAAATAACAAAACCAAAAGAGTAGAACAACTAGGAGGCTTAAGAACTAATCAAGAAACAAGATTGGACGGTGCGACAACGAATACTAACAGAAATAGGGTTAGAAGTGATATAAAGGCTGCAACCTTAGAGATTCAAATTTTAAATAAAGATATCGATACCCTAAATGCTAAAAATACCATCTTACTAGATTCATCAAACTTATATTCTAATCAGGCGATAATCGCACAATCTAAGAGTACTAGTACAAGTGAAATTGGTCCATTGAAATATTTGTCTGAACTAACGGGGCAACCAATGGGTAAGGTTGTTAATTGGTTTGTATTATTATTAATTTTTGTTTTTGATCCGCTGGCAGTTGCACTAGTGATTTCTTATAACAAAGTACAGCAATTAGAGATTGAGTCTGATAAAATAGAATCCGAAATTCCCAAACTAATTATTGTACCAAAAGAAGAAGAAGATTATAAAACGATAACGGATGATGTTGTAAGCGATGTTGTAAGCGACGAAAAAATAGAAGAGTTAGCTCCATTAGAAGAAGTAAAAATTAAAGAAGTACCAATAGTATACGAGAAAATTGAAGACTTTATACCTATGTACGAAATACCTAGTAACCATATTATTGAGATACCGAAAGAAGCGTCACAAGAAATAGAGGAATTGAAGGTTACTGAAATCCCAGAAGAAATACAAGAATCGGAGATTATCGAAGAGGTTAAATCCGCTGAAATAATTGAAGAACCTATAGCCGAAGAGATCCAAATTGAAGAATCTATACCAGAAGCCCCTCTTGAGGCGTTTGAAGATACTAATGAGGTTGAAATTCCTGAAGAGGTAGAAGATACCCCAGAAAGTATAGTTATCAGACAACCCATACAGAATGAGCCTATAATACCCAACGGTAAAGTTGAATTAGAGGATATAAAGGAGGTTAAGGAGACTAACCGTGGATTCACTATGAATATCCCACACCCCCAGAACAATTTGATTAAAAGATTTAAATAAATGTTTATTAATAACTCTAAATATTGCCTAACCGAAAAAAACTACATTAAAACCGAAGTCGTCAAAAAACAAGTAGTCATTGGACATATCAGTGGTTCTCAAAAGAGCAATTTTATTAAATGGTCACATCGATTGAATGGTGCATACACAAAAACGGCTGCGTTTAGTATTAGTAAGACAGGCAAAATATACCAACATTTTGACCCAGTTTATTCTTCAAATATATTGGGAAATAACGATTTAGATTATAAAAGCATCGTTATTTTATTGGAAAATGATGGTTGGCTGATTAAGGATTCCGAAAAAAATACGTATATTAATTGGGTTGGTGATATTTATAATAAACCTGAAGAAGTAGTTGAGAAGAAGTGGCGTAACTATTTTTACTGGGCACCGTACACACAAGAACAGTTCAATTCAACGTTAAAATTAGTGAATAAATTGTGTGAAGACTTTAATATTCCCAAAGTAGCTACACCACACAATACAAAGATGGATGACTTAGATAAATTTTCAGGTGTATTGTATAAAAGTAATCTTGAAAAATATTTTACCGATTTAAACCCGTGTTGGAATTTTATTGAATTTAAAAACAAACTAGAGACTAATGAAAAAGAAAAATAATTTAATTAACGAACATGACTATACCAAGTTAATGATCGACACTATAAGGGGTATCACACCAAAAGTCATTAGAGAGCAAGATGAGAATTCTGAAGCCCCTAGCCAAGAGCCAGATTACAATGCAGAGCCTCACCAAGAGGGGGATGATGTTATCACCCCTTCTGATAACGATTCAAACTATACTGGCGAGATAAAAAAGTTTAGCGATACTGTTGACCCTAGGGTTCAAGTAAGTAAATTTAAAATATACCCTAAAGCTAGAGATGTTCAATTTGAAGGCAGATTAGATTCTGGAATAAACTTTTTCATGTCCATAAAAGCCATGAAATTGAGTATATCAATTACAGACGACAACGGTAAACCAATTAAAATATATCTTGACAGTGATTTAATATCAACAATACAGAAACTAACTGGGTATTATGATAATTGGTCTAAAGAATGGGCTCAGAAGCTCGCTTCGGAGTATAAAGCCAAATAAATATGAAACTAAATATTATACTGTCAATTTTCGCGCTATTAATAGCAATATACGGGATAATAACAACCGTAAATATAGCTCAGTATAAAAAAGAGGTAACGGAAATAGGGCAAAGAAATGATTCATTATTAAAGGTTAATATTAATATCCAAAAAATTGATGATAGCCTGATTTTGAGTGTTAATAAAAGTGATTCAGAGATCAATGAATATTTATCAGATATTCTTATGCAAGATTCGGTAATTGGAACTTTAAAAGTAAAGGAAAATGAAATACATAGTTTTGTTAATGACCTTAATGCTAACGGTGTTGCTCAGCAACTCACAAACTATCTCCAAAGGAGAAGTAAAACTACTAATAACGCCCCAAAAGGACACTTTGATAGTTATGAATGTGCAGGATGCAAGGGTAATCCTTAATGATTTGCTAGATAAGCAATATGTTGATAGTATTTTGGATGTATATGAAGAGAATGAAAAAATCTATAAAACTACTATTGCACTAGCGCTTATCGACATTGAAAAGCTTCAAACTGTAAGCAAAAATCAAGATGTACAGGTAAGCAATTTAACAAGCATCATTAACGGCCAAAAAACTCAGATCTCATACCTTGAAAGTACTGTGATTGGTCAAAATAATATAATAAAAAAACAAAAAACTTTAAAAATATTGGGGTTTATTGGAGTGGGTATTTTAACGATTATTCTAATCTTATAAAAAGCACAAAAATAATACTTAACTATTAAGAGACGAAAGTCTCTTTTTTTGTTTTTTTTAATATATTTATAATATATTAAAATTCTGTCTAATAACCATGAAAATTAACGAAGACTTAAATAAAACTGACATTAACAACGGGATTAAAACTTACATGAGTAGTGCGGAGTTTAAAGAAAAGGTTAATAAAATTGTCAAAGACAGACTAAGCAATAATAAAGAAATTGAAGATAAATCTGTGGAAATAACAAAAAACGTTTTGATCCAATTGTTTAAAACATTATGGCTAAGAAGAAACACTTGGATAACTGGTCTAAGTAATAGAAAAAGTTAATATGAAAAAAGTTAAAATCACCCAAGAACAATATAAAAAAATACTAATAAATTTAAACGAATCTAAATTTGTTAAAGGCGGTATTAATAGAGTTGATAAGACAACTAAACACGATTTTAAGAGCTTAGAAGAAGATTTATCAAAGATTGTAACAAACCCTATTGCTGGTATTGGCGATACTAAAATGAAGGCAGCTAAAGAGACCCCAATGCCTAAGCATGTAAATGAAAATATACTTAGTCCAGAGCTACACCAAGCTATTCACGATGTAATTAAAAACATTTGGCTTAATTCTTCCCAAAAACATTTAGACAAATATTTTATCGAACACGGTATTACTTGGGGAGATATAATTAGTTATCTGAGTGGTGTGGGTGTTGTTGCTGCATTGGGTGGTGGTGTATATAAAATAAAAAACTTCTTTAATAGAAAATTCAGCCCAGATCCATCACAAAAAATGATTGAAAAGGATGAAGAAATAAATAAAATTGCTACTAAGCTAGAGAAAGACCCTGAAGCGCCTTGGAGTAAGAATAAATTAAAAGATCCTCAAGGTCAAGAGCTTATGAGCCCAGAAGTGGACGAAAATTACTACACGGCAGAGCCACACCCAGATAGCCCAGAAGCAAACCAGACAAAAAGAGAACCTGAAATACAAACATCTAATAGCCATAAACAATTTAAACCTGTAGCCATAGGTATGGAAATAGCCATCCTTGATGGGCCTGACGGTAAATATAGTTTTTATTATGATGACATACCTAGAGATGGATTACCTAACCCAGAGTATAAATTAAGCCCTGAAGATATCGCTGATTATGTTAATAGTAATATTGGTGATATATCCAAGGGTGAAGGTGTAAAGGATTTTGAAAAAGCCAGCTTGGTTAAAATCGATGATCAACTAAAGAATGAATTAATCAATTTATATTCCAAAGATAATAATCTCATCAATAGTTTAAAAAGCCTAGACGAAACAACTGGAGCTGGTAGCTCTGGAGCATTTGTGGGGCCAATGGCTATGGGTACACCAGAAAAACAAATCGGTGAAGAGGTTAGTAACGAGAAAGTTGTTAAGGAAACGACAACTGGCGGTGGCACACCACAAGCATCAGCCAGTGGACAATACACACAACCAGCTATCTGGGCCAAAGATAAGAAAAACTGGGCTGGAGATAAAAAGACACAGTACCCCAATGGTGAGATTGTATCTTTTGATCCATGCGTTAAGTATAATAACAATAAGAAGGCGCAAAACGGTAAGTGTAGCCAAGGAGCGGCTGATGGTGTGGTTAAAACACGCAAAACAGCTAGTAGTGTTATATCAAAAAGCATGTATGAACAAATAGCTACAAAAACAGGTAGAAAAGTGGAAGATATACAGAAACTAATTGAGTCTAAATTTAAGAATATTAAATCTTTATAATATTCTAAGATATTTATATTAAAATACGAGAATGGATAAAAACATAATAAAACAGTATTTAAATAAGACTTTTATTCAGGAAGTAACAGATAATACGCCTAAAGAAACTGTGGATGCAAAAGTTGGTGCTAAGAAGAACAATGGTTTCCCAGCGGCTAAAATAGGTAACGAAATAGCTAAGAAGAACAAAACTGCGAATGACCAAGGTGTTAAAGAGATTGGTAAAGATATGGAAGCCTATGGAAAAACTTTGGGAAAAGCAGATCCAGACGAAAAAGAAATGGCCGTAAATAAATTTAATTTTAATAGTGTTGAAGAAAAAGAGTATCACGACCAAATGGAGATAATGAATGGTCAGGAAATGCTCCAATACGATAGAGAACCAGATGCTTTATATAAAAAAAGAGCATTAGAAGCCATTGAAGGTAGCGCAAGTATGGGTAATGATCCAAAATGGGCTAACGTTGTTGAAGAACCATGGGGTGGTAGTCCAGATTTTGGAAAAAACCTTGTAAAGAAAATTAAAAAAAGTATTGAATTAAGAGATAAAGAAACACCCACTATACGTCTTCAAGGTAGAGATATCGATGTTGATAGAAAAGATTTGGGTAATAAGCCATATGCTTTTGAAAACGAAAATAAAAACAACCCTCAAATAAAAGAAACCATGAAAAGATTAAGATTCAAAAAAGAATTTAACGGCGTAGGTAACGCACTTAAATTAATTCCTGAAAACTACAGGACAGATAAGAAAATTTTTGAAATGACCGACGGTAATGAAAATTACAGAATCCGCTGGGAAGGTTCAAAAGAAGAAGGTAATGCTGTAGTTTTGAAAGCTGCTGATAAGACAATGGTAAATGAAGATATTCAGAGGATGAAAGCTTTGTTTAACTATAAATCAGAAGACACACTGGGCACCATAAAAGGTAAAGACAGAATAACTGAAGATAAAAGGTTCGATGAAATTTGGAAGAAAACCAAAGCCATCATGGAAGCTGAAGACATCGATGAATATCCAGCAAAGGAAGGCGATTTTGATGATGCCGTAGGACATGCTAAGGAAGCTAGTGAAGATGTCGAAGGTACTGTACCAACCGATAAAAAAACCGATGCTAAGCCAAAGACTGGGGAGCTTGATAAAATGAAACCTCAAGCTAAGGAAGCTAAAAAACATATCGAAGGTAGCGTATCTAACTCTAAAGAGTTCCAAGCGCCAAAACCTAAAGAAGGCCATTGGGATCTAATTAAAAAGAAAGCACCAGAAGCCACTAAAGAAATTAAAACTGAAAGCGTTAAAAAGAAGTAAGTATTAAGAAAATATATATATAACTTAAACCCCGTAAATTTACGGGGTTTTTAGTTTCGTATTATATTTATAGTTGTAGACGATTATTGAGTATAGTTATTGATTTTTAAGCATTAATAATTATATTTTAACATGACTAATAAAAAAACATTGCAACTATTGAACTATATTAATACGCCAATGGGCAAAGAAAATATAATGTTATTATACGGTGCTAATAACATTAGATACGAGAGATGTGAGTTATTCAATGATTTTGTACAGTCTTTAATAGTTTTAATCTTTGACACATATATGGGTGATCAATTTACAAATTCTATTGAACAAAAAAATCATTTTAAATGGTGCTGGAATAAAAATACTACCAATTTTAGGAAAGAAGGTATTAATTTGGGTGACGTAAGAACATGTAAATATTTTATGGAGTTCATGTTTGATGTCTATTACCCACTACCTAAAAAGGATGAAAACCCAACAATACACGCTAATATTTTAAGGTTATGGAACTATATTTTCGATTACAATAACCTCAAAAGCAAGTCAGATGTCGATACGTTGATAGAGGCATATAAATTGTTGGAAAACACTTTAAGTGTAGAAAAATAGTTTTTAGCATTGATTTTTAAAAATGTTTTATTAAGTTTAGCAAAATTAGAATAATGGATCTTACAAGATTGGTGACTTTGGTAACGATAGACCTATCATTAGAAAATCTAAAATTACAAGAGGAGCTGGAGCGATATATGAATATGGATATTGCAGATATTGGCATTAATACAAAAATATTTAAGATAAAACTTCAACTTGAGAAGTTAGTAATGAATGAGTTAATGGTAACTAAATTTCAGCAAATACTTGAGACTAGCTATCCAGATAATAACAAGAATTTAAAACCTAAAGAAAATGGATAAATTTAACGAATTAGAAACATTGGTAACAACACTGAAAGAAGACGTTGCTAAATTTTATAACAAGGGTAATAAAGCCGCAGGTGTCAGAGTAAGAAAAGCGTTGCAAGAAATTAAAGCGCTTGCTCAAGCAATCAGACTAGATGTTTCGGTACAAAATAAAGCTTAATATGTTAGTAGACGCGCTCAATAAATTAGTGGTAATATTATTTATGTTGTCACTTCTAAACTCATTTAGACATTTATATTATTTTATACAAATTTGGGTCTCCTCGACAGATGAAGAACCTTTAAAATATAAAATAACAGAAAAATCATTATTTTTATTGGGTGTGTCTATATCATATGTATTGGCAACATTCTTCACAGGTTTTAAAATTTAAAGATGTCAGATTTACAAAAAACATTTCAAGCACTGCAACCATATCTTGTGGGTATTAGATATATAGAATCTCTACCTATTGTGGATACTGTATTTAAAGACGGATGGTTTTTACCAGAATCTAAGTACATAAAAAAAATTAAAGCAGAAGGTGAACAGAACCATTTCATGTTGTATAGTGAAACTGATGGTATAGGTTTGGATGAAATTCTACAATATTTAGAAGCAACCATTAACGCAAACATTGAAAGAGAAAAAAAAGTTGAACTATTAAAAATTAAAGTTAATGAACTTAAAGAGGTGTTTAAAAACAATTCTTTAGTTAAACTACAAAGTTTAAAATTTGCATTCGAAGAAGATTTAATTTCTAACCTACAAGAATTAAAGTTAGACCCAGAGCCTGAAATAGCACACGTACAAGAGCCCCAAGGAATAGAACCTCAAGAACCAATAGCCAAAGAGTTAGATCTTTCTGAGGAAGAAAAAGAGCTTCTAGCCGAAGAAGAAAGAGCTGAAAATTTCAAAAAATGGAAAGAGAACCAAACATTCAACAAAAAGACTAAAAAAGTTGCTGGAAAGATTGAACTTCCACCAAAAAATAGAGAAGTTGATCTTATGGAATCTGATTGTGAATGCGGCCCAGATGAGGCTTGTTCTAAGTGCATCCACACGAAAGATCTATAACTTATTTTTGAAATGCCCTTTCAAAAGCTTCTTGAGCTGTGTGTAATAGCCATGCACTACCACTACCCAATAATCCATGCATAAAGATACATAAATAAGGGTTGGTAATGTTTAAAGGTGTGGGTGCGTGGAATCCAATAAGAATAGCGGAAATCGCAAATCCCATCCAAGTACCCAAACACATAAAGCATGAAAATAGTTTATATAAACTATATCCACCTGTTCCCCAAGACGCTAAAATATTCCTAAAGCCTTCGAAGATACTACCATAAATTAAACTGTTACATGCGCCGTAGCAAACTATAATAAACTGTAATGTATTCATAACGATTTTAGTTTAAAGTACCAATTTTTTTGACTTTATCAATACTTGTTAGTATATTAGATAAACTTTCAAGTAATGAATGATGACTTTCTATCCAAAGAATTAAGAAACACTGAACAATTAAATGGTGTTGAGAAATATAAAACTGCGCTTAAGAAAGTGCAGTTTATCAAAGAAATTAAGAGTGGACTAGGCGGTGAAATGAAAGAGAATCCTAATCGTGTTCATATAATAAAAAAGCCTTGGACTGAAAAACTTAAATTATTCCTACTAAGAATCTTTACAAAATTTTAACATGGATTACGACAAACTCATATCAACCGTTTCAGAAATAATTGAAAACGATAAAATCGAAAAGAAAGACTTATCACTTGAGTATTCTATAGATGAAACAGACTATAAAGGAATACAAGAGTATTTTTTTTATATGGATAACATAAAAACGGTTCCCGTAGTATATACAGATAAATTTGAAGTAGAGATTGGTGGGCTACTTATTAAATTCTCAAAAAAAGTATGAGTAATGTACAATTTGAGCAAGGGTTATCGGTTGAAAATGATGTTAGTAAATATTTCATAAATCATGTACACGCTACGATAGAGCAAGACATGCGAGAACATTGGGACATTAGAGGTACATTATATTCTAACAATAAAATTTATTTTAATAAAAAATTCGATGTAAAGTCGATAAAAAGAATAAATAGATATGACCCCACATACAATGAAAATTTTCATTGGGTTGAAATAGCCAGTGTGTATGATGAAAAAGATGATATTAAGAACCAGAAAAATGGTTGGTTATACGGTGAAGCCGATTATATTATTTTTGAAGTATTAGACTACTATATCATAGTCGATAGGCAAAGGTTAATGGAATTTATAGAAAAAAAATCTATAAGCGATGAAGTTAAAAGCGTTAAAGATTTGTACGTAAAGTATCAAAGAAAAGGTCGGAAAGACATAGTTGTTTTGGTTAAAACGATAGACTTAATGATAATACTTGATGATTTTATAAAAAAATAACTTAGATATATAATAAAATGTAAAGGATCATATTTCTATGATCCTTTTCTATTTACTCTTTGAAATAAATTTAATACTCTTAATTAAATTTCAAAGTATGAGGATTGTAGCAAAAGAAATTGATAGATATGAAAGTAAAAGGCATAAAAATAAGAATATATCTGAGTACATAATATATTTAATGGTTGATAATATACCCATTGAAGCATATATTGAATTTGGATTAAGTAATAGAGATGCTAGAATAACCCAACTCAATATTAATAATCTTGAGACAATAAATTACTATTTAATAAATTAAAGTATGGCAAAAACAGAACACCCCCTAGTTTTGGTTTTCTATTTGGATAGAGAACTCATGAAGAATAAAAATATAATAGCTCCATTTGCAGAATCGGTAAATGACATCATCCAGATCAAAGAAATGAATGCGGTGGCCTTTTTCATGCCCACCGATGGAGAAGAAAGGTTGGAATGTATTAACCCTGTCGTTGTTAACCCAACTGATATGGATAAAGTTAGTAAAATAATCCAAGATATAAATAAGCATTTTAATGTTGGTGAAGATCCGCTAAAAGATTTAAACGCATAATATGTCAGTAATTAACTCTACAAACTTAACCACAATGGATTTTTCTAAGCCACCATTGATTGTTGATATGACAGTCAAGGCGCTACCTAAAGAAACAGTTTATTGGGATTATAATATGCCATCAAATAGCCCATACTTTTATAGTAGACAAGAAGAATATAATACAACCCTCATAACACAAATTAACCGTGTAAAGTATATACTATTACGAAATGAAGTGATACCTAATAAAATATCGGCTAATATTTATTTATTTAGTTTTCTTAGCACATTTAAAGAATGTAGTAATGGATATTTTTATGATTTGGAATTAATTTATAATGAATCATTGGCAAATGATGAAATAGTTGTTTGGTCTAATAAGACTATATATTCTGCAGATATTAAAATAATAGTTAAAAACTACGCCCCATTAGAAAAAGCGTTTAGTCTTCCACCATTAAAAATTACCACTAACAAAGTCATAAAGACCACAGGCAGCACGGCAACAATTGAAGCGCTGGTTAACCATCCAATTTTGAAATCAAAAAAAATAAACCATAACCTTGAGGATATAAGACCAGAAAGGAAACGAGTATAAAAATAAACAACTACTAAAATGAATAATGCCGAAAAAGCTCTAGTATACGATGATTGTATAAGACAAGTAGAAATCCTCCAAAGAGAGGTGTCAAAAATTAAGGCTGAATTTGTGGGTAATATTCCACACCAAGCCCAGTTGAGAATAAACGAAAATGAAATTAAAATAGGTAAACTTGTTGGAAGGTTAGAAAATCTATTCCGCTAAGGCCGTGTGGTATACCTTCTTATTTTTTCTATAGGCCAGTGTGTATGTTCTTGAATAATTCCATACATTCTACCCATCACTGCTGGTTGGGCTGTTCCCATAAAGATTAAACTTTTAATTTTAAGTTTTTTTGCGATTTTTGCTAATGTATGGTGTAAACGTTGGGCATCATCCATACATTTACATAGCACCATGTCAAACTGGTCCTCATTATATATAATAAGTTTATTATGTACAACAATGACTTGTTTAACCATATTTTTTCTATAAGCACCCAGCATTAATTTTTTAACAATGGTATCAATGTTTGGTCTATTAGCCTTTGCGTCCATACCATGTATCCAGAATTTCTCTTCAACATTGTAGTTTTCGGAAGCCAATATGGTCCAATCACCCAAAGGTTTTTCAGTGTAAGTCCTACCAAAATCATCCCGTAATGTTCTAAATACATCACTGGGTTCTGTTGGCTTCGTAACATAAAGATTAAATTTAACAGGTATAATGGCGTTGGTATTAATAAACTTCTTTGGAAATTTTATTTCTTTATTTTTTTCGATTAATTTATGGAAATGAATGAAGGAAGTTTCTTTTGTGAGACTTCTCCACATTGTTTTCTTATATTCTCCGTTACTTACCAATACTACTCTGTATACCATTTTATTGCTTTTTTCTATTAAATTATGTATAATTATCAAAAAATAAATGGCAAAGAGAGATTATTACGATGTCTTAGGGCTTACCAAGACTGCAACTCAAGACGAAATTAAAAAAGCCTTTAGGAAAAAAGCAGTGGAAACACACCCTGATAAAGGCGGCGATGAAAATCTCTTCAAAGAAATAGCTGAAAGCTACGAAGTATTGTCTGATGAAGATAAAAAAAGACAATATGATACATATGGGCACAATACCCCTAAACAAGGGCCAAGTGGTGATCCGTTCCAAGATTTATTTAGGAGAAGCGGTTTTAATCCTTTTGCACAAGGTTCGGTTACAAGACCAGGCACAAATATGAATTTAACCTTAAAATTAGCCCTTGAGGAAATTTTCACAGGAACAAGTAAAAAATTCAAATATAAAAGGAACGTACACTGTAAGCCATGTAGCGGGAAGGGTGGTACTAATGTAAAGACATGTACTACATGCGGGGGTTCTGGTGCAGTCAGAGAGATAATAAACACCCCATTCGGTCAAATTCATAGTGCAGTAACTTGTAATGTGTGTGGAGGACAAGGATTCTCATATGAGAGTATTTGTGTCTCTTGTGCAGGTGAAGGGGTTAACTCAATAGACGAGAGTGTAGACATACAAATACCCAGTGGTGTTGTTGAAAATATGAGTATGGTATTAAGTGAAAAGGGCCATGCGGTTAAAAATGGTGGGGTCGGAGACTTGATTATATCAATATTAGAAATACCGCACGAAAATTTTATTAGAACTGGCAACGACTTAAAATTTTCAGTTAAACTAACGTATCCTCAAATGGTATTGGGTGATAAAATAGATGTAAATATAATAGAGGGTGGCAAAATCAGGATTCAAATTACCGAATACACTAAGGTAGGTGATATATTTAAAATTCCTAGTAAGGGAATGAAACTATTAAATACTGGGACTAGAGGCGATCTATTAGTTATTGTTGATTTATTAATGCCTAATAAAATTGATAGTGAAGAACGAAAACTAATAGAGGAGTTAAAAAAAATAAATCAAAAGATTGCAATCTGATATCCTATTATGTATATTTGAGAAAATTTAAAATATGTCAAGATATCACGAAGTATTTGAAGATCATGAAGAACTATTCACCAGTTTTATAAAACAAATTGACTCCTTACAGGATCTGAATATTAAGATTCTAGGTTGCAATAAATTAAAAGAAATTTGCAAGGTTAGCAAAGCGTCAGACATTCTAAAACACATGACCAATGAGGATATCATCATTCTATTGAATGAAGAGGTCTTCGAAAAATTGGAAGATGAACAGAAAAAGATTATTGTTGAAGAATATGTTGCAAGAATTTATTTTGATGCTGAAAAGGACAAATTAACCCTCATCGCCCCAGATTTTTCAACATTTAGTTTGTTACTATTGAAGTATGGTGCTGAAAAGTGTTTAAATCTAAAGACCCTTATTAAAGAAATATTCGCATCAGATTCTGAAACCAATCCAGAATAATTTTAACCCTAAAACAATCTATAATATGAATATTGGTAATGAATTTAGATCTTATGCGACAAAGCATATGGGAATTTCATCTTCAGAGTACGATGCTTCAGTTCAACAACAAGATAAATTGTATGGTATACAGTCTAGTATGACACCATACGTTCTTGAAGAAAGAGAATTGCGAGTTACACAAATGGATATTTTTTCTCGTATGATGATGGATAGAAAGATTTGGTTGGCTGGTCCTGTAAATGATAGAATGAGTACCATTGTACAAGCTCAGTTATTGTTTTTGGATAATGTTGATATTAGTGATATCACATTACATGTTGATACCCCAGGGGGTAGCGTAAAATCTGGCCTAAGCATGGTGGATGTAATGAACTATATAACTTCCGATATTGTTACAATCAACACAGGTATGGCAGCTAGCATGGGTAGCATACTTTTGGGCGCTGGAACCAAGGGAAAGCGGTTAAGCTTGGCTACTAGCAGAGTGATGATACATCAGGTATCTGGAGGTGCTGGTGGTACCTACCAAGACATGGAAATTACCATGGCAGAAACGAAGAAAATGAATGATTTGTTGTTTAAGATGTTAGGCGAGTATACTAACAAAACGGCTGAAGCTGTTAAAAAAGATGCTGAAAGAGACCTATGGTTTTCAGCTGAAGAAGCCTTGGAATACGGTATAATCGACAGCATTATAAAAAATAAAGGAAAAAAAATATAAATAAACTTGTAAAATTGTTCAGAGTGTTGTATATTTGTATAACATTCTGAACTTTTAAACAGGGTGATATATTTATAAATAGTTCTTTTAAATATGGGGGAATACTTGGCATTGATTGAGTATAGTCGTAAATTGTAAGCATGTGGTGCTAGATGGAAGCACTTTAATCTGTCTATTAAAAAACAAATGACAACGATCTTATCGTTTCAGAAAATTTCCTTGACGAAGCAGTATTAACTGTGGGCGCAGGAGAGCTTGCTTTTGCCTAACAAAGCAGTCCGTTTCAGACTTTAATGAAACTGGTGGGCTCGTTTCCGACTTTAATGAAACTGGTTGGAAACTCATTCAGCTCACACTGAATTAAAATAAAGTGAAAAGATTCGCAGGGTTATAAAACCTTGATAAACATGTAGAAAGCTTTTGAAGAATACTTAAGACACGGGTTCGACTCCCGTTTCCTCCTCTAAACAAGATAGGATAAATCTCTGGTCAGCCGAAGGGTAGGATTTTTATCTGGTCAGTCTTGTATATTATTTTATTAGTGCTGTACGCGACAGAGAAACAAGACAGAAGTGAAGGAACTGTCCCTAATAACATTATCAATGACGTTTGGCACTTGACCGTTCTGCCACTAATACCCAAGGTCGTTAATCATGGGACGTTATTTTTAAATTTAGTTTGTAAGCAATGCCGATATCTATCGGCGCGATCTTTTTGCTCCCTCTGGGAGTTAGCTTGCCTAAAGTAGGCAGTCATGAGCCGAAACACCTAGGCGGCGGAATGGTCTAATGGAACCTAAAACCGCTCGAAGATGCCTTCCATAGGTCTTACATACGTTTGTGTGTCCCAAGGATAGATACCATTTGGACTAGTTAAAATTAACTTCGACACAATTTATCGAAGTTAATTTTTTTTTAATTACTTACTAGGTTTAACAGTTGGTACTGTTTGAACAGTAGGTTGATTAGCCGTAGGAGGCACATTAGTTTGAGTAGTTGTGGTTTTAACCGTAGTTGATCCTTTACATCCGCAAGCCATAAAATAAAAGTTTAAAAAATAATTATTTATACTAATAAATAGATTATAATTTAAAAATAAACACTAAAGGTTTATTTTTTTTAAGATGTTTAAGAAAAAATATTCAGTGTCTTTGTTAGATGATAAATGGGAAGTAATCAGGGGTAATGTTAAAGTACATTTTATACCTAGGAAAAATGAGTTTATTTATCTGGAAGAATTTGAAAAGTATTTTGAAGTTCTTAACGTGGTACATTATTTGAATAAAAAACACGGCATTTTCTTAATTATAAAAAGTATTTAGAAAAAAATACTCTTAAAAACTTGACATTTATTAATTCTTTTGTATCATTGTCAAGTAGTTCTTTAAAACATAAGCTCCTTTGGTGTAAGTAGCATTGGCCCTTTAGAGGGCTAGGTGCAGTATCAAGTCTGCAGGGGCTCAAATTGTGGGGTGGTGTAATGGCAGCATGTAAGGCTCATAACCTTATGGTTCAGTTCGACTCTGGCAACCGCAACAAAATAAATACTATTAATTTAAAACTTTGATAGTATTTATTATATTTATTACATATTGCGGCTTAGAGCAGTGGTAGCTCGCTTGGCTCATAACCAAGAGGTCGGAGGTTCGAATCCTTCAGCCGCTACGAAATAAAGATCCTTTAAGTAATTAAAGGATTTTTTTTTGACTTAAAATGAACGTTATGAAAGAAGAAATCTCAATGGAATTAAGGGCAAGCGAAGGCGGCTCTGATTCAAAACTTTTAGTGTGTGATATGCGAGATATTTATATCAAAGCATGTAAGAATAATTCCTTCAACTGAAGGATAGTAGAGGAAAGGGAAGGGTTTGTTCATATCTGAATAAGCGGCGAGAAGGTAAAAAAGTTTTTTGAGAATGAAGCGTCAGGTCATCAATGGCAAAGAGTTCCACCAACGGAAAGAAGAGGTAGAGTTCATACCAGTACAATAACGGTAGCCATTCTGAATGATAATTCCTACAGTCAAATAGAAGTTCCAAAGGATGAAATCAAAATAGAAACAACTAGAGGTACAGGGAAAGGTGGGCAGCATAAAAACTCAACAGATTCATGCGTTATTATGACACACATCCCAACTGGAATTAAAGTTGTTCGTGATGGTAGAAGTCAGATAAGTAATAGGGATGATGCATACAAAGAATTAAAAAAGCGTGTGAATAATTTTTATTGTACTGGCTTCATGAATGAGGAATCCGAAGAACGTAACAAACAAATTGGCAACAGTGGGCGTAGTAAGAAAAGACGAACATATAGAGTTAAGGATGGTATAGTAATAGACCACGTAACAAATAAAACTGCTAGTATTAAAGATATTTTTAGAGGAAGAATTGAATTGTTGTCATAATTTATGTATCATTGTCAATGAACAATATAAAACTCTTAATTATCAGTCATGCTAGGTGGGGAAAGGATACATTAGCTGAGTTTTTACGTGATGAATTTGATTTAAAATTCATTTCATCGTCACAAGCATGTGCTGATATATTTATCTATGACGAATTAAAGGGTAAGTATGGTTATACTACGCCAGAAGAATGTTTTGAAGATAGAGTTAATCATAGAACTGAATGGTATCAAATGATTTGTAATTATAATATATCCGATAAAGCTAGATTAGCAAAAGATATATTAGAACACAATAATACATATGTGGGGATGAGAGATTGGGCAGAGATTAAAGAGTGTCAGAATCAAAAGCTATTTGATTTGATTATATGGGTTGATGCCTCCGAAAGGTTACCAAGCGAAAGCTCGTCATCCTTTAATATTACCAAGAGCAATGCCGACATTATTATTGAGAATAATGGAACACTCGAAGAATTCAAACTTAAAGCCTTATCCTTGGGTAAGTTTTTAAAGAAATAACAACCAACAACTAACTAGACACCAACATGAAAACTGTTATTGAAATACTCATTAAAAATGGGTTTTTTAATTTTGCTGAACACACTCTAATAGATTTAGATCCATCTGTATTGTATAATATTGTTGAAAACATACCATATATTAAAGATGAGGACGGTCTTAAAGAGGTAATAGATTTCGAAAATTTCGAAATCCTTTCAATTTATGATGATAAAATGACAGTATGTGCTGGCGGGGATTGGCAGGAACCCCTGATATTTTCACTGGTATCATATGGCGATAAGTTACAAGCAACTGATATTATGTCAGGTTTCAGGATTGGCTTAAATATTGATAAGATTGATTCATTGTTATTGTTTTAACGGACCTATAGCTCAATTGATAGAGTACCGCTCTCTAAAAGCGTTGGTATGGGTTTGAGGCCCATTAGGTTCACTAATTTATAAAAAGTATATTATGACACATTAGGTAGAAAAGTTACGCATTGTAACAAGAAAAGACATCGGCTTTGGCAGATCGGCAGTACAAGCAGGTCATGCCGCAATAAACTTTCAATACGAGCATCCAGACATCTCACAGCGCTGGTTTAATTCCAACTATCTTGTATTTTTAACAGTACAAGACGAACAACAACTCACAGAACTTATCGTTAAAGCCACTATGCGTGGCATTAAGCTTACAATTTTCAGAGAACCTGATCTTGGTAACCAAATTACAGCAGTGGCGTTAGAGCCCTGTAATGAGTCCCAGAAGCTTACTAGTTCATTTCCATTATTAGGAAAGGAGGTAGCCCATGCTTGATTATAACGGTAAGAATGAGATTATCTTTCATTTCAACAAGAAACATTTAGAGGATTCCAACATTCCCATGTGGGTTATTAAAACCAAGGGCCAAACATTCTATGTGCATCATGTAGATGTTAGTCCAAATGTTGGTTTTTCTACGAAAGAGACACCTGATAATCCCACAACAAAGGGTAGTATAAAAATTAAGGGTGAATTAAAAATTTATAACTTAGACGATAAAATATATGCTGAAATAAGCTGAAATAAGGTTGGGTGGCCGAGTAGTTAGGCATAACCCCGCAAGGGTTACCACGGTGTTGCAAATACATCCCCAACCTCTAAAATATTGAATATGAAATATAAGCGTTTAAACGAATTAAGAGAAGAAACCCAAGGACAAACTAGAATGTTATATCATCTGGATTATTGGGATGGCCCATTATCAGGTATAATGCTATGGATAGGTAAAAAAGTATACTTCAAAAAAACTGATGAATATACGATTAAAACACTTCTTTCAGAAGATGAAATACAAGACTTTAGAGAGTATTGTAAGTTAAACAATTGTTCATTTGATGAAGATTATGACATATATGAACATGAGTATAATTGGATTTATACTGCATATGAGATAGATGACGAAACGCTAGAAGCCATTGAATTTAATCATGCATTGTTTTCTAAATATGTTGGGACACACACTGATTACGATGAAATTGGTTACAGAGGCTGTGGTGCTAGAATACCACTTAGACCTGAACATCCTGAAGACTTGGGAGATCTTAAACCACAGTCAGAATGGGATAAATTTTATAAGAGTACCGAAATAAAAAAAGAAACATTAAATCTAAAAGAAGAAAATATTTTGGGTTATTTTGAACGTTAAAAATTAAATTTTATGACAATAGACATTAAAAAAACATGGTTTGAGGCTAATTGGAACAAACCTCGCAAAATTAAAAGACACATTAAACGTTATGGTAAAAAAACAAAAAACGTCCATGGAATTATATTCACATCAGAAAGATATAAAATTGAACTTCCTGTAGCACTTAAGAATACCATAACAGACAAATGGAGTTTTTACTATAAACAACGAGACAAGTTACAATACATCATGAATGCTTATCTGAATGGTGATATGAATAAGGATAATTATAAGCAAATAATTGATGATGTCTTCCAAGGTAAACCTATATGGAGAAAAGCAAGGCCAGACGGATATCCAAAGGATCAACCATTGGAACCTGTCTTACCAGCTAAAAAAGAAACAATCTTGGGAAAAATAATACACAAGATTATAGGGTAATTGATAAAAAATGGGATATTTATAAAATATCCCATTTTTTTATGAAGGATTTAATTAAAAAGTTATTACGAGAAAATATACAGCAAGCTGAAAAGCTATATTTTAATACTGGTAAAATACCACCAGCTATTAAGGAAAAGATATTGGCTATAACACATGGGGATGTCTTTACAAGATCAATAGCCGATTTTTTAGTTTGGTTAGGTAGTTTCAGTCCAATAAAAGAATCTGAAATTGCTATGGCAAATGGATTCTATAATAATTTAAAAAATTACAATAAGGCTATATTTCCTGTTAAAAAAGATCTTTTATTTTATAATGAAAAAAATGATACGCCATATCATGTATCCGACTTATATTCGTTATTGTATGAAAGAAATTTTGTTATAAATAAGTTTAATAAATTACCATCATTAGCCCAAAGAAACTTAGGCTATTTAAAGAGTACACCATATGAGTCTGAATATCAGTTTAAGGAAATCAATAAGAAGGTCCAAGAATTGGCGGGTCACTTGGAGATGATCCCAAATACACCTAAAGGAGAAATTGTTTTAAAGAAGATTTACGCTAAAAAAGACCTCGACAAAATGAATGAGATAGCGGAGCATTATTCACTCGCATTTGCACCACAAAGTGGAGAAGATATAGAAACATTATTGGATGCTGTAACGATGGTCGATGCAAATATTATACAAAATTCTAATAATATTATTGTAATACAGGTTAATGATTATGAGGCAATGAAGAGAATAGGTTGTACAAGCGCATGGTGTTTTAGTCAACCACGTGCGCAACATTATTGGGATGATTATGCAGAATGGGGGTTTGTCTTTGTTATATTCGATTTTAATAAAGATCCAGAAGATGCTACATATATGATGACATTATTACCAGATCAAAACGAAGTATATGCATCTAGTAATGTTATTCTACAAGACTTGGGTATCAAAGATAGTATTTTATATTTGAAACGTATTGGCGTTGATTTTAAAAAAATAGATGCTATTGATGCGCTTTCATTTAAAAGAGAAGAACCAGAGGAACCAGAGACTAAAAAACCATTTGTCGATCCAAATCAATTATCTTTATTTGAATCGTTAAGAAGGAAAATATTAAAAGAGTATAAGAATTTAAATGATTTTTTCAGTTATGCTGCATCAGTACGTAGCAAAGGGGCTGGTTATGATTTGGATCTTAACCAAATCAATGATAATCTAATAACAATTGAAAGAATTGATGTACCAAAGAATATAAGAGGTGGTGGAGAGGGAACAGAAATCATCAATCACTTAAAAATGTTGTCTGATAAACATAATGTTGTATTGCAACTCATTCCTGGGCCAAGTAGCACACTATCAAGAAAGTTTTTGATTAATTATTACACCAAGAGGGGTTTTAAATTGAACGCCAAATTGGATTATCCGTCAAAAGATGATTCTTACTTATTAATGTATCGAGAACCCAACAAATTAAACGAAGAAGTATTAACGGAAATTGCGGCCACAGTAAATGATCTCCCACAGGGTACTGGTATTTATGTAAGCCAAAACCGAACCTCAAATATTACACTGTATAATAGCCTCGAATCAAAGGTCTACGCGATGATTAATTTTTATAGTGCTATTGACAAGATGATGACTGTTGCTGGGGTGGCTGCCGAAAAAGGGTTGGGTCCATTAATATATGAAATTGCGATGACGTTTATATACCCAGATTATCTTATGCCTTCCAGATTTGGTAACATTAAACCAGAAGCATTTATGGTATGGGAAAAATTTTTTAGAAGGAATGATATAAATACTTTAACATTACCTATTGAAAGCCCAGATTTTGAATTTACAACATTAGATCCTGACCTCACTATTACAGACCCTGTTAAAAAGAAACAGTATTTCGAATCCCTTAATGATGTAGATAAGCACAAACTAACCATATTCAATACAGGATTTCAATATAAATCGCCAGATTTTAAAAAATATAAAGACCTAGTTTCAGTAGCAAAAAATAGTGAAAAAAGCGGCAATAAAAGTGCCGCTGTTTATGCAGCTTCATTTGATTATTTTAAGAAAAAATACGTTTAATTCCCTAGTTTCATTTTTTTAATATATCTTTGTCTCATGGAAAGGATAGAACATTTTATACAGCTACCAAACGATGTAAAAGAAATTCACCAAATCTTTAAAAAGGAAGGTTTTGAATTGTACCCTGTTGGTGGCTGTATACGCGATAGTATTTTGGGTGTACAACCCAAAGATTGGGATTTGGTCACTAATCTAATACCTGATGAAGTTATTAAACTATTGAAGGGCAGAAATTTTGTTAAAAACATATTGGAAACTGGTAAATCTTTCGGTGTTGTTAATGTGATAACATCTGATAGTGAATATGAAATTGCGACTATGCGAAGTGATGGCGAATACTCAGATGGACGTAGGCCAGATAGTGTAGTCTTTGGAGATATGGAAAGCGATTGTATGAGACGCGATATTAGATTTAACGCCCTCTTCTATGATATAGATGCACAAGAGGTCATAGATTTTGTGGGTGGTGTAAATGACCTTAAAAAGGCTCTAGTGAGAATGGTGGGTAACCCTGCTGATCGCTTCAATGAAGATCCACTGAGAATTATGAGGGCCGTTAGATTTTCAGCTAGGTTCGGAAGTGAGTTGGATTCAGAAGCGCATGAAGCATTGGTGGCTGACTCAAGTTTGAGCGGAATTAGTGCTGAAAGGATCAGGGATGAATTTTTGAAAGGTATAAAGTCAGCAAAAAGTGCTGTATCTTTTCTAAAACTCCTAGAAACATACAAACTTTTTGATTGGATTTTCAAAGGGCTAGATATTAACCAAGATTTTATTGAATCTAAAGATCCAATCATTGTTATAGCTGACATACTTAAACGCAATGACCTAGCAAAGCTTTCAAACAAGTTGAATACTTTAAAGTATACAATCGAAGAGTCAAAAGCAATAGTATTTCTGTTAAACCTAATGTCTTTGACTGCGGAAAATGCTATTAAGCTTAAAAAACAGGAAAGAAACGCTGGAGTTACAGCAGAACAAATTAAAACTTTTGCTAATATTCAAAAGATTGATTCAAAGCTAATTGACGCTTTTTTAGTGTTCAAACTATCAGTTAGTGGGGAGGACTTAATGAAGCTAGGATATAATGAAGGGCCAGAGTTGGGCAGAGCTATAAACGCAGCCGAATATGCGAACTTCATAAAATTGTTATCTTAGAGGTTGCATAATGTGCATTCTTTGTGTAGATTTGATTTTATTCATTAAAATTTTAATTTAAAACACAAAAAATGGCTACAAAAATTGCAACAAAAAACACTAGAACACAAACAAGTGTGGAAAATGGGATTAAGATCCTGAAGACAGCGATCAAGGACATGGTTTCCTTATCTGAAGCATCAAGAATTCACAATTTCGGAAGGAATTATCTTTCTGATATTAAGGCAAGGCTTGGTGAGAACTACAAAAGGAAGAATGTGAACAAAGACACATATAAGTCTTTCGTAGAATTGCTTAAGACTTACAATAAGCTCTAATTTCGAATCTCCATCTCTTAAATCCCCAATTAAGAGATAAACTTTTAATTTTTAAATAAAAATGGTGCTATTACACAATAGCACCATATTTATTTAAAAATTATGGCAAGGTACTTAGCAATTTTTAATGATAACCACGGAGAAGAGTTTGATGTACACGGTTTTAAAATAATGACGGATAAAGAACAAGCAAGGTTTGAAGAATTATCAACAAGCATAACATGGGAGTTTGCTTATTATGCAAATACTGAGAGCCTTAACTATTCTAACGGAGAAGATTTTCTAGCTAAAATAGAATTCAAGGAAATCACCAAAACAGAATATGACGCCTTAGAAAAAGTCTTCGGTGGTGAATTCGGAACCTTCATCAGTGAAGAATATTTAATCAGTATCTTGGATAGCGAAGATAACCCCCCAAAGGGACGATGAAGAAGCTTACGATGACGAAGAGGATAACGATTAAAAAAAATAATGAGAAATATTTGCTTTTTAAAAAACCTTTCGTATATTTGCTTATATTTATTAGGAACACAACTAAACACAGGGGAGACCCACAAAAAATAAAAAGATGAACACTTTTAGTATACATATGAACAGCTCGATTAATTGGAGACGCAATTCAATTAATATAGGCATGCTTTTAAGTGATACCGAACTTGTTTAACAAAATAACTTCAAATAACTTAAAAGCTCCTGACAAAATCTGGAGCTTTTTTATTTATGCCAGACGAGAGATATAAAAAACTGGGAAGCGAAGTAGAAAAAGCTTTATTTGAAAATTTTGATGTGATATATGAGGAGTATAAAGAGAAAGCGTTGAGCATGGGGTTTGATGGTGAATTGAAATTTATTAGGGAACATGGTAAGGTTCTAATTTACGTAGTTATTTGAAATATTATAATACACGAGTGTGGTGAAACTGGCTATCATCTCGGTCTCCAAAACCGCAGTTCCAGATTCGAATTCTGGCACTCGTGCAAATTGTAGGGTGATGAAATTGAGCTTCGGTTCTTAGTAGACATGACCTCCAGTCACGGGGTTGCAGAAAAAGAAACAGATAAGGGATATGGGTTGACCACAAGCTTGCAAGCATCTTGTCCTTTATTGAATCTCTGCGTGGAGGTGCGATCCCTCCCCCTACAGCAAATATCGCTCTTACAAGAGAAATGTCGGTCTGGGCAATCCGCACTATGCTAAAACAAGAAATGTAGATTAGCATTGCATGAGAGGAAGTATTAAATTACTCGTTTGTGCGCCAGACAATCAAATTAACTTACCTGCACGTGGTGATTGTTGCACACTAGAAATAGTGACTAAGAAGTTAAGTATAGAGAGTAGCATCCATGGGGATAAGTGGACTTGAAATCCATGCCGTCGGGAAACTGGCGAGGGTTCGATTCCTTTATTCTCTGCCAATGGAAAGTATTGTAGGTTAGGTGGGCCTTTTGCGTTTGGAAAACGTTAACCCGTGTAATGACGGGCGAGTTTCGAATACTCTACTTTCTACCAGATTATATTCTCATGTTGTGTAAGGAGCACACTTGGCTGCGCAGCCAAGGGGTAATGGTTCAAATCCATTCATGAGAGCAATATGGTTTAATTGCCTATGGTTAAAAATTTATGAGAAAAATAAAATGGTGTGCGTGGTCCGAGTGGTCGAAGGAATCTGCCTGTGAAGCAGAATGAGATTATATCAAACATCGTGGGTTCAAATCCCATCGTACACCCCAGTTAGTAGATAGTGCCCTAATCCCTCTGCCTGATACGCAGAATAAAGATAACGGTTGAAAATATGGGTTCGAATCCCTTGGGCACTACCAAATTTTAAACTTTATGAAAAGGCCGTTTAACAGTGCTGATTTAAATGAGATTGGATCGAGCTTAAAAAACCGAGCAGACATTTTAATGTATCAAGGTGAGTTAGATGACTTAGGAAATGAGATTGGTATTATAGTGGGAACACGTTATACTAATTTTAGTGAGGAAGATCTGGAAGATTTTTTAAGTGGTATTAGACATGGCATTTCTTTAACAAATGGGACACATGGTTAAATTATTAAATTAAAATTATGTCTAAACCAAGAACAAGAACAGTTAAAATTGGAGAAGAAAAAGTAGGTGGTAGATTGAAGAAGATTCTGGATCGTATTGATACGCCAGAATTTAAACAAAAGATGAAAGAAAAGCGAGACGCATATAAAAAGAGTCTTACTTTAGAATTTCAGCTGGGTCGTTTGATAGGTGAAAAAATTGTAGATAGATATCTGCCAATATTATCCACGGATTTAGGAAGGTCAAAGAATCTTATTCAAGTGGATGAAGCAGATACATTAGAACATACTAGGTTACACGATGAATGGTTTTCGACAACAAAGTATGGGAATAATTGGAATAGTTTAGCTGAAAATGGTGACTTTGAAAAATGGAATGTGTTTCGTGATTATGCTCATATACTAACAAAGAAATATCTACCAAGTCCGTTAGTTTGTCATGTGGATTTAATAAACGTAGATAATTTGGATGAATTGAAAAGGGGTATTATAAGTTCATTGTGTGATAGTGATATATGTTCATATGACGTTACCAACGAAAAAATAAAAATATATGATGATGAATCATATTTTACCGTCATTGAACTTGAATTATAAGGCATAAGATTGATCCTTAGCTCAGTTGGTTAGAGCGGCAGACTCATAATCTGCGGGTCACTGGTTCGAGTCCAGTAGGGTCAACATAAAATGATAAAATGGGCGGGTACAGAGCCAAGCTTATATCTTGGATATTCTTAGTGGTAGTTGAAAACGTGGGTTCAAATCCCACTCCGCCTACAATACTGATGGTTGGCTGAATGGTCTAGGCACCTGATTGTTAATCAGAGATGGAAACATCTATGTAGGTTCGACCCCTACACCATCAGCAAAATAATATTATGGATAATCTTATCACCAATGAACAAGTTATAGAATTATTAGGGTATATGAATCGATTGGCCCCTGCTGAACGATTATTTATCAAATATGAAATAAAAACATACTCAGTTGATATTACACAGAAATGTGGTCATGAGTATTATATTTGGATATCAGATATTCTTAATTTTTTAAACTTTGAGGATAAAGAAAAAAATGACATCCTTAATATTATAGGTAAACTAAAATCTAAGTCTTCTACACCAGAATTTAATTATGTAGCAGGAGACCCTTTTTGGTAAAATATGGATCGGTAACTCAGAGGCAGAGTGTCGCCCTGTTAAGGCGAAAGTCGAGATTTCAAAATTCTCCCGATCCGCATATTGCGTGTGTTATTGGAATACAGCTTGGGCTCATATCCTGGGAAAAGACGATTCGACTTCGTTACACGCAACGAATATTAATTGGTCTCATAGTTTAACTGGACAAAATTTCTGACTACGAATCAGAGGACTGATGGTTCGAATCCATCTGAGATCACAAAATAAAATGTATACAAGAAAAGGTGATAGACTATTAATTTATGCTTTTGGACTGTATACAATATTTATTGAAATATTAAATTTTTTTAAGTAATGGTCCGATAAGCTAACTGGATAAACTGGCCGCCTTCTAAGCGGCACTTCGTGGGTTCGAATCCCCGTGGGACCACTAAAATAACTATATGATGATACCATACAGTATGGGACTCAGTACTAGGCAAAAACCCCTAGTCGGTCGCCATGAACAAGAAAGTAAGACAAGAGCGTAAACAGCTCAAATACGAAAAAAGAATTAGACGTTTTGTTGCGTCAGTTACATTGTATGTAAACCGTGAAGGTGAATACATCTATTATCCCACAACGCAATATATTATGAGGGATAATGGACAGTTAGCGTATAAAACATGTTCCACACCTTGTTCTTGTTGGGGTTGTTCAGGAGAGTATAAGTATAAAAGACATGAACAGAAAAAGATTGAAATGAGATTAATCCAAGAAGGATTGGACGAATTTTTAAACCCATAGGGTTTTATGGAGAATAGGCAGATACGGTTGGCTGCAGTGCTTTGCTAAAGCACCCCTCCCTGAAAGGGGAGGTTAGGGTTCGAATCCCTAGTTCTTCGCGATTCCAAAGCTGTCTCTAATGTGGGTTCTTAATGTAAAGAAGAGGGGTTTCCCCTCTTTTTTATTTTGGTAGATATTTAATATTATAACGTATTAAGTAAACGCCAAAATTATGCAACTTTCAAATAATGGGTTGAATCTGATTAAACAAAGCGAAGAATGCGAGTTAAAAGCTTATTTAGACTCAGCAGGAATAAGGACAATTGGCTGGGGTATTATAGTATATCCTAATGGCCAACACGTCAAAGAGGGTGATGTTATAACCCAACAACAAGCCGATCAATATCTTACATATCAAGTGAATCTTAAAACATCTGAGTTAAACCCAATGCTCAAATCAACAATCAACCAAAATCAATATGATGCATTGGTAGATTTCTGTTATAATGTGGGCACTGGTGGTTTTGCTGGAAGTACTTTAAGAAGATTGGTTAATACGAATCCTTCAGATCCAGCTATTAAAGTTGCGTTTGAAATGTGGGATAAAGAACATGTGGATGGTGAATTAATTGTTTCTAAAGGGCTTCTAGCTCGTAGGAAAAAAGAAGCTCAATTATACTTTTCATAATTTAAAAATATATTGTATGAAACTTATTAGATGTAAAGAATGTAATGATGTTGTTAGGCTTGTCCATATAGAATGGAGAAAATGTGATTGTGGCGAATCTGGTGGCCAATATAATGATGATCTTTTAAGTGCTACTGTTGGTGGAAATTGTGAAGTAATAGGAATCAGAAATGATTTTTTTGAAAAATCTAGAGAAGACAGGGTTTCAGAACATATTGATTCGATTATCCAAGGTGAATATAATGGAGATCTTCAAATAAACAGAATTGAATCATCTAATGGGCCTAAACTTAAAATGGAAATCAAAAAATTAGGTGATAATGTTAAAATAACATTTATCGATGATAGGAAATACAGTATGAATCTAGCTGGGAATAAAATGCCAAGAACCATTGAAATTCCTTATAATGATACACCTAGTTTTAAAGATATTTCAATTAGAAATAAATTAAAAAATTTGTAATTTTAAGATTACTTTTATATTTTTGTAAAATGAAGAATAGTTTAAACATAAATATAACGCGCCCATCTCAGGTGTTATTTATTATGAGAGGCGTCCCTGGAAGTGGTAAAAGTTTTAAGGCTAATTCCTTAAAGGAAAACGGGGTAATTCATTCTACCGATGATCTGATTGAATCGCAGGGTGATTATATGTCATTCTTTCAGGAAATGTTTCGGACTAAAAATTTTGCGAATTTAAACCGTATGCATAGCAAGAATCTAGCTAATGCTAAAAAGTCTATGGAAGAAGGTATAACACCTGTCATCATTGATAATACTAATATCAAGGCTAACGAATCTAAAGCATACGTTAAACATGCATTGGACTTGGGCTTTTCGGATGAAAACATTCGTATTGTGGATATTGGTACTGGCGGTCTAACGGTTGAACAATTGGCTGCTAGAAATACTCATGGTGTTCCTGCTGACGCTATTGCTAAAATGGTTGAATCATATAAGAGCGTGGGTCCATTAAGCGTTAAAAAAATTATGGGATCAAGCGATATGTATAAAGCTAATGATATCTTATATTCAGCTATTGTATTGGATGAAATTTCTCACGAGAAGTTGTTAAAAGTTTTTGGTTTCAGAATTCCAGTAGGTTGGAAAACATATGCGCATCACATGACTATTACCATGGGTAAATCAGCGGCAAAAGAAGACTTGGGTAGTATAGTGGAACTGGTTGTTAAATACATAGGGTGGACAACTATGGCTATAGCAGTGGGTGTTGAAGGCTATACAAGTCAGAATGCATCACCTCACATTACATTGGCAGTTAATCCAGATGGTGGTAAACCAGCTATGTCTAATCAAATTACAAACTGGACTAAAGTTGAAAATATAAAAGTTAAGGGTACCGTAACAAATATTAAAAGCTAATTGCTTTTAATATTTGTTACATGTATATTTGTTTAAAGTTTTATATGGCTAATGAAATTAGAAAGGTTGAGATTAGAAATATGTTTGTTGAGATGGGCGAGTCGTTGGTGCAAGAAGGTTTTGATTTAAAAGATTACTCGATAGCACAAGCAGGTACGATAATGATTATTTTAGCGGCTGTTTTAATGTCTGAAGAAGACACTTTAATTTTCTCAGAAATATGTTCCATGTTTTCCGCTAAAAAAATACTCATGGATATACAAGGAGACGATAACCATGCTTTATCCGATATGCTTAAAAAGAGAATGGAAGAAGCCAAAGCTAAGGCCATTGTGGCCCCCGCCATACCCCCCAAACCAACCCCCAAAACTCGTAGACGTAAAGGTGGTGAAGAAACAAAATAAATTACTTAATTTATAGGGTTACAGTGTATTACTTTACTATTTTAGTTGTTTTTCTTATATTAAGATGTATTTATACATTATAATAAAAGAAACAATATATGAAAAAAATAGTTTTATTTCTATTCTCACTCTCTCTTTATTTTACATCTATAGCTAAGACAGTTGTCATTGGTACAGGTAGTGGTAGCGTGTCTCAAACCAGTATGACTGGCTTAGTCTCTGGCGATATTCTAGCAATTGCACCAGGAACCTACGCAAATGGAACATTTAGCGGCATTCACGATATCACAATCATTAATAATGGTGGTGTTGTGTATTTCACTGGAACGCTTACTTTTGGTAGTGGCGCAGATACTGGAATGAATAGGATACTTTTCACAGGTACAGGAGATCCAAACAATTTTTACGGCTTTTATTTCACTGCTAGTTCAGATTGCATCAGGATGCCAGATCACCACTATGTGGGTGATAGGTTCAACCACATATATGCAAAGAAATATGGTGGGGATATGTTTAATTTTAGTGATTCATATCCAACATATGTTGGTACAACAGCATCATTTAGGTTGTATAAATGCACATTTTCTGATCTAAGATCTGATAGCGCAGGACAAATGATCCAAGGTAGTTTTGGGGCTCCTAACCAACTTGTTGATTTATGTGATAGCATAGATGTGCATAATGTCATTGTTACTCAGACAACTACCAACGGTATTATAATGCGTGGTCTTTTTACACATTACCATTTTTACAATTGGAATATAACATATAATGGAGTTAATCCATTGGGAAATGATATAGGTGCAATTTACATTGGTGGTTCAGGGAGGTGTCATCATATGTATATGAAAGGCGGTAGAGGGTATATAATTAGACACTATCCTTCATATGCTTTAACTGGTCAACCTGACGATACGTGGTTCTATGATAATATTGCTATTGCCACTAACGAGTATGGTGCGATGGATTGGAGAATAGATACTACATTGACAAGCGGTAACCCTTATTTTATAGGTACAAACTTACATTGTAATTTTAATACATCGGGTAATAAGACTTCAATTCTAGGTTATGTTGCCCCTATTTGTTTAGTTTATAATTTAGAATTAAATTCAACTGTTGAATTTAAGAATAATGTTGGTTTTAACTTAGCACCAAATAACCCAGGTCCATTCCCAAGTTATGTGAATATTATTTCTGATGATCCTTCAGGATTCGCACGAATCGATACTTCTAATAATAGGTATTATACGGCGGCTCAAAGTGTGGGGGTTTTTGCTGATACAAGTTACCAGTTACAATTAACACCGACATCTCCTCTAATAGGAACTGGTGTGTATAACGCTAATATATTAACCGATTTTTTGGGTAGAATAAGGGCTAACCCACCAAGCATAGGTGCTGAAGAGTATGCGTTTTCATCAACTGGAGTTTATTCAAATGCTGGAAGCAATCAAAGTTTTGGGTTACCCACCAATTCTACTACTCTCGATGGGTCTGCTTCTTCAGCTATTAATTCTACAATAACATCGTATGCTTGGAGTCAAACATCTGGTCCAAATACGGCTACTATAGTCTCACCGTCTTTAGTTAGCACTAGTGTTACTGGTTTGATTATGGGTACCTATGTATTTAAATTAACGGTAGGTAATGCATATACCAATGTTAGTAGTTCAAACGTAACCATAGTCGTTACAGGTAGTGCATTACCGTTGGCTAATGCTGGGAATAGCCAAACTATTACATTACCCACAAATAACGTAACTTTGAATGGTTTAGGCTCAACAGCTTTGAGTTCACACATCGTCTCATATAAATGGGTTAAAATTTCTGGACCTAGTAAGGGTAGGATATTAAGCCCTAGCAGTGCAGTTACAAATGTGACTGGTCTAATATTAGGAGTGTATGTTTTTAAACTAACAATCGTGGATAACGTAGGTAATAGAAGTACAGCAACAACAGCAGTAACAGTTTTATAAAAATTATTAAATGCTTAAAATAAATTTGGTGAATTGTAAAAAATTCACCATTTTTGTATTAAACTAGGAGATGTTAGCGATTATCAACTATATAAGGGCGAATGGATTGGATAAAGCAATAGAAAGCTTCAAGCTTAAGAGTCGTATTTACGAAAATAAAATTATTTTAAAATACGATCAGCTTGAGTCTAACATGGCATTACCAGAGGTGCAAGAATGTCGTGGATTGATCCTCGAAAAGGATACATGGGAAATATTAAGTTATCCTATGAGAAAGTTCTTTAATCTTGGCGAAGGTAACGCGGCTGATATTGATTTATCAACAGCTAAGTGTTTAATCAAATATGATGGTAGCTTAATCCATGCTTATTGGGATTGGAATAAAGATATGTGGTTTGCTGCAACAACTGGTATGGCAGAAGGTGAAGGTGAAGTAAATAACTTAACGAATTCAACCTTCAATGAATTATTCTGGAGAACAGCTAATTTAAATTTAACTAAGTTAGATAAAGATTTGGTATACATGTTCGAATTATGTACACCAGAAAATGTTGTTGTAACACCACACACTGAGTACAAAGTAGTTTTATTAGCTATCAGAAATAGGGTAACACTTAAAGAATTTCAGTATTCTGCATTAGCGGAAGTGGCTGAAACTATATGTGTTCCAATGGCCGAATTTATTGACATGAAAATTAATTCGTTAAATGAAATAAAAGATAGATTTGCAAATATGCCATTCCATGAAGAAGGTTATGTTGTTATCGATAATAAATTTAATCGTGTTAAGTTGAAAAATCCAGCATACGTTGCGGTACATATGCTAAAAGGTAAAACTGGCTTTCACCACATAATGGATATTATTAAGTCGAATGAAGTGGACGAATACATCACAACATTTCCAACTAGAGAAGTAGAGATACGTGAACTTAAAGTAAGTTACACGTCTTTAATTAATACATTATATACTATATGGACTGAGTTATCTAAATTCAACCCATCGAATGGGTTGAATACACAAAAAGAATATGCTGCAGAGGTTTTTAAGATAACTGACGAATATAATTTAAGGATGTTCTCTGGATTATTCTTTCAACTGGCCAAGTCAAAGACTTCGAGTATTATGGAATATATTAAAGATGTAGATAATAAAATATTATATGAACTTCTGAAATAGAAGTTCATTTTTTTTCCCCTAACAATTTAAAAAACTTTTTATGTCAGTCAAACAAATTTTCGACGAAATAGCAAATGAGTCTTCAACCAACAAGAAGATAGAAATCCTAAGTAAATATAAAACTGATAATTTACTTAAGGATGTATTGTATTTGGCTAACTCTAATAGGATTAAGTTTTATATCAAACAAATACCAACTTACATACCGTCGAATAGTGAAATCAGTTTGCGAACACAAATTGATCGCTTATCAGATATCAGCGATAGAATAGTAACAGGCCATCAAGCTATAGAGCTTTTAAGCACCTTGTTATCTGATAGTATCGCTGACGATGCTTATATTATTGAGCGCATAATTGAAAAGGACTGTAAAATTGGTATGGGAACCTCAAATATAAATAAAGTCTTCCCTAAATTAATTGAGGATACACCTTATATGGGTGCTAGGGCATTCGATGAAAAATTGGCCAAGAAAATCATCGAAGACGGACCAGCTTATAGCCAAATAAAAATGGATGGGCGTTATTGCAACGCAATTATAACAAATAACGAAGTTGACCTTGAAAGTCGTCAAGGTGAACCCACGGTACTTACTGGCGCAAAATTCTTAACTGAATTATCACAACTCAGTGATTGTGTATTGAATGGTGAGTTAACTATGGAAGGTGTCTCAAGATATGAGAGCAATGGGATTATAGCATCTTTGATTAGTATCAACAAGAAACTACAAGACCATGAAGCAGGTGCTTCTAAAGAAGTTAAAGAATTTGAAAGAGATCACATGCCGTTTAAAAAGGCTTTAGATAGCATAATTTTTACAGCATGGGATGTTATTTCCATTGAAGAATATCTTAACGCAAAATCGGATGTTATATATGAAATTAGGTTTGATAACCTTATCAATAGATTGGCTACCTTAAACGCAACTCATTTACGCATTGTTAGCACCCGTTTAGTTGATTCGTATGACTGGGCGATTTTACATTTCCAAGACGCTTTAAAAAATGGTGAAGAAGGAACAATCCTTAAATCCAGACTTGGCACGTGGAAGGATACTAAACCAAATTCCCAAGTTAAGATGAAATTGGAAATGGATGTTGATCTTAAGATTGTGGGGTTCAACTTTGGCACTGGAAAGAATCTAAATCTTATATCATCAATAAGTGCTGAATCAAGCGATGGCAAGGTATTCACTAAGCCGACTGGTATAAGCGAAAAGATGATGACCTATATTACAGCCAACCAAGAGAAGCTATTAGGGACGATTCTGGAGGTTAAATGTTCTGGCTTATCACATAACTCAGACGGTAACTATTCTCTCCTACATCCAGTGTTTAAAGCCCTTAGAATAGGTGAAAAAGATGAAGCTGATTCATTGGAAGCCATAAAATACATTGAAGATATGGTTAAAGGGTTAAAAGTTGTATGATATTTGTTCAAACTAATATTAACAACACAATCCATAATGATATTAACCATAATATAAGCCGATGACAAATCTCAATGAAAATTTCCCTAATGCGATAGGTGCTATCAGTAATAGGATCTATAATACCATCTGGAATAGCATTAATGAAGATATCATAGATATCGTAAGTAAAGACATTGCCATTGATATATACGATATAGCTTGGAATAATATTAGTACTAATATAAGACTATGAAAAATATTAGAGTTCAGCTATATATTTCTCTCTGCAATAACGTCAGAAATTATATTCGTAATAACATCTTTACCAATCCTCCTCATCATATAGCGTATATGCTACCTGAAGATATTATTGAACTCCAGGTAAATAATAATATCTTCCTTAATATTTACTTGGAGATTTAATTTAAGTTTATGAATGATATTAATTTTGGAATATATACTTATTTGAGTAGTAATGTCATTGATAATCTTATTATACATAGGAGCAGTAATAATAGTTTTAATAATATTTGGACTGGTATTAATCTTAATATTAGGGCTAATGTCAACACTATTAAAACTAATATTAACAACACAATTAAAACTAATATTAACAACACAATTACATTATGAAAAATATTCATTATGAAATGCATACTTATGTGAGTCTTATTATCAATGATATTAATAGACAATATATTGGAATAAATAGGCGTTTTAATAGTAGTATAAATAATAATATTTGGACTGGCATTTATCTAAATATTAGGGCTAATATTAATACTATTAAAACTAATATTCATAACAGAATCACATTATGAAAGACGTTAAAGACTATATTGGCATAACTAGGCAACCACTTTTAAATATTAAAAGTTCCAACTCACCACAACCACCTAAATCATTTATTTACAAGGTTAAAGACTTTTTTACTAGTGATACGTTTGGATGGTTATTCCATACTTTTTGGGTTAAAAAGCGTTATCAGTATCCTTCAAAAATTGTTGCTTTACCAGTCGAAGTAACAGACGTTAAATTGGGTATTGTAGCTGATTGGGCGTCTGGTACGGTTCAAGCTGAGTGGGTCGGAAACTGCATTAAAGATAAAGATACCGATCTTACTATTCATTTGGGAGACACATATTATTCTGGGGCAAAGGACGAATTAGACTTTTCCTTTGGCGCTGGAAATGGCGATAATGGTATTTGGCCACGAGGAAAATTGGGATCTTTTGCACTATCAGGTAACCATGAAATGTTTTCATCTGGGGCTGAGTATTACAATATGATCACATCAAAGAATAGGGGTTGGGGATTTATGGGCGGAGGTCAAGAAGCGCCAGTCTTTTGTATAAAAACGTCTAACTGGTGCATATTGGGATTGGATACAGGCTATGATAGTTTAAAGCGTGGCATCATACCCGTAGCTATAAACCCAAATAACACTAAATTACAGCTTCAAAGTAGTGTTATTAACTGGCTTACTAATGTGGTTAATATACAACAAGAGCAAAGAAATATTGTGGTTCTAACGCATCACCAATATATAACAGCTTTTAATGGTGAAGATGAGTTTTCCATACCTGCAGCCCAATTAAAAAGTCTTTTACCAGAAAATAAAGAAGTAATATGGATATGGGGTCACGAACATAGGTTTTCAATATATAATAGATTTAAGCTGGATGACCAGCATATTGCGGCGTATGGCCGATGCATTGGACATGGTGGTATGCCAGATGAACACACGCCTCAAAGAGCGTTAATACCAGCAAAAGCAAAAACTAGAAATCTTTTAGCGTATGATAGTAGAGTTGCTGAAACATTTATTATTAAAGATAAAAAATTAGATGTTGGCGGTAACGGATATGCTATACTCGCAACTAATGGTCAACAACTAACAATAACCTATTATTCATCTTATCAAGATACTCTCGGTAATAGGAAAGATGAAATATTGTACACTGAAAATTGGTTAGGCACCACAGGTTTAACTTGCACAAGCACCCAAGACGCTGGTAAACTTACCTTTATAAAATAGTTTGCTTTTTTAAAAATAATTATGTAAGTTTGCAAAATTTATAAGGGATAACCATAAGTTGTCCTTAAATATTTACTATAAATTCATGAATGATATATAAATGAAAAAGCAAATTAGTTTTCCTAGTATAGAACAATTTAGAAATATTATTGCTAATATTAATAGACAATATAGCTTTGTTGGCTTGGACGATACTGGTGAAGCTATTTATGACTATAATAGGCCCAAGCCTGTATTAAGATTTGTAGGTACAATAAAAATCCATGGTACAAATTTTGGGGTATGTTTTAATGATACTGACGGTATTTGGGCTCAGTCAAGAGAAAGTATTATCACACCTGATAATGATAATGCAGGTGCTGCTTTTTTTATGGAAACGAATAAAGCAGTTTTCATGGACTTATTTAATTCAGTTAAAGAAAAGTACAATATAGACACTGCAAATAATACTATTAGTATCTATGCAGAGTGGGCAGGTAAGGGTATTCAAAAAGGTGTTGGTATTAATAATTTACCCAAAAGCATGTTTATTATTGGCTTGAAAATTTCGCCATTTATCATGGATAGTGAAACTCCAGCCTACTGGTTAGATTCGTCCTTTTTAAAGAGCCCAGAAAACAATATTTTTAATATAGAAGATTACAAAACATATACTATTGATATCGATTTTAACGCCCCACAATTGAGTCAAAATAAAATTCTAGAGATGACTCTTGAAGTGGAAGAAGAGTGCCCTGTGGCCAAAGCATTTGGTTACTGCGGGATTGGAGAAGGGCTAGTCGTTAGCCATCGCAATGCAAATGGAACAGTACTTAGATTCAAATCTAAGGGACTTAAACATGCTGGTGCTAGTAAAGTTAAAACACTGAAGCATGTTGATGATGAAAAGATTAATAAAATCATCGATGTCGTTAATGAAGTTTGTACACACCCAAGATTAGAACAGATGTTGGATAAAACATTTGATACTCTTAATGGTGGTAAGCTAGACATTAAGAGGTTGGGGGAATTTATTAAAAATGTATTGGCTGATATCACTAAAGAAGAAAGTGATATTATTGCTGAAAGTGGTTTAATACCAAAGGACATCAATTCAAAGGTTTCTGAAGTATCTAGAAATTTTTACTTCACTAAAGCTAATGAAGAAGTAGGATTAAAATAAAAAATATGATATCAAATCGAGTTTATGTGTTAATAAATTATGCAAAGTTACCCAATGGGGTTCAATTTCCTGCAGAACAAGAGATTGAGGTGGTCATGGATGTTGTGTATATTGACGGCTATCCCCTACCTCCCAATATGCAAGGAATGATATTAAATTGGATTACGAGTAATCCAACATTATTCAGGGACGTAACTAAAAACTGGTAGTATGCTTAATTTAGAATACAGGATGTATGGCTTGGTGAACTACCAGTTGAGTGGAATTCAAAAGGGTATACAATTTGGCCATGCAGTTGTTGAGTATGGCAATATTGCTAGAGATTTAGGAGGTGAAGCTTTTAAACTTTACGATAAATGGGCTAGAAACGATAAAACGTTTATCATACTCAATGGTGGAACAACCAATGAAAATATTGATAGAACTGGTACCTTGCAACAGCACAGTGAGGCACTACATTCAAACGGAGTTTTAAGGGCAGAATTCAGGGAACCAGATTTAAATGATACGTTAACGGCGGTTGTCTTTTTAGTTGACGAACAAATCTTCAATAAGATAAAATATCCAGATTTTATAATTAGTTCTAATGCCAGTCATTGTCGGCCACTTATTTTAAGTATGTTACCAGAATATAGAAACTGGTTGAAATTAATTGGTGGTAGTAAAAATATCTTTTTGAGAGAATTCTTACTTAATTTTAAACTGGCTTAACTTTACACTTTCGGTTAATATCCATATAATTATATTTATATGGATATTGACCCTTACCAAGAACAGGTTATAAAATTCTTAAATAAGAATTATTTTTTAAAAAATAATACATTTTTTGGCAAGGTTGAAGAAAAGCAATGTTGGGGAAAAGCAATAGTAGTTTCAGTAAGCCAGATACTGTATTTTGATTTCGAGTTTTGTGAGGATATTTTTAAACGTTGGGCGCACAGTATTGGTCTTCCAGATGATGAAGAAGTATGGCGCAAAAGCTATAATCCAACAAGGTTAAATGCTACTTGGAGTCCTGAATTGGCTCAAGATCTTGCTGCTTTTACTCTAATTAATGCTGAAGCTGAATTGGTAGCTTACTTAGCCGAAGAAATAAAAAGAGAAATAAACTCGGAAATATTGAACACTTTAGTGACTTCGGCCACTACAGGTGACGATTTCATAGAAATTATGAAATGTGAAGGTTATCAATTAGGGCCAACTATGTATAACCCAACAAACTTTACACCTTTCAAAAGTTTTATTAGTATGACACATGATGAATTATTAAATGAACGAGAAAATAGTATACACTGGCAGAATTGGCTTCGAGCCAGAAAACATAACTAGAAAACATGATAACCAAGCATCTTGGAAGAAAATAGCTATGGTTTTTTTGGGCGGAGAGGTTTCAGACTATTATGCTTGGTTTTTAAATAAGAGATTTAGTTTAGTACTTAATAAGCCATTACGCGGTTCACACATATCGTTTATTAATGACAGCAATAGGGATTTGATGCAAAATGGTCGAACACTAGAACAAGTTAATCAATGCTGGAATACTGTTAAAGCTAAATGGGATGGTATTGAGATACCTATAATGCTTAATTTGAATCCTAGATTTGATAAAACACATTGGTGGCTTAATGTAGATCATGATTATCGTGATAGGTTACACGGCATAAGAAGTGAATTGGGGTTAGGTAAGCCATATTACGGACTTCACATGAGTTTGGGTTATGCAAACGAAAAAACCCTAGCACATCATGAATATATTACTAGAAATATTATAAATGGATTAATACCATGATAGTTAAACATGATTTTAGACGTATTAATCGCTTAATTTCGCTGGTCGAGAAAAACATATTAAATAAATTTCCAGAATGTAATTATACTACAACTGTTACCCTATGGAATGATGGGACATCAATGATTCGTTGTAAACATGGGACAGATGTTAGTGTTCATTGTTTCACTTATTATAATGATGAATTATCTTATGAAGAAATTGAAACTGACGATAGTACGATTATGACGATTGATGAATTTGGAACTGAATATTATTTTGATTTAATTGAAAGAAAGAAATGAACAACTTAGAAATAATCAAGAATGAGTTTAAGCAATTGAAAGGTCAGTTCATTATAACAGACAGCTGGACAGTAGAACGTTTGGTTGCAATAAGTGATGATGGAATGGATTACTATTATGTAACTTATAATGGGAGAAATTTTTCATTCTATTCTTGTGTTGGGTCAATAATTGCTTTGAAGGGAAAAATTAACGACAAGGATTATGAAAACCTTATTCATATTGGCAAACTCAATCATTCAGATCAGTCAACTTTATGGGCTAATGATATAACTGAAGAGCGGTTAGTCGAAATTCAAAAACATAAAACGGGATTAATGACTCTCAAGGGAACAGATAAATTCTTAACCGAAGTATGCTGGGACTTAACATAAAACTTAATAGAAATGAATACAATAATACCAATAACACCAGAAGAAGTAGGTAAAAAAACTAATGGGTTGTTACCAGATTTTGTAATTACAGCTGTAAATAAGTTGATTATTAAAGAGTATTCCTCCTATACAAAGGATTTAATTATCACTCAAGAACAGTTAATAACAGTAATACTTTTATCGGCCCCAAAAGGAACAATTAAAGACGATATTTTTAGGAATGGCTGGTTGGATATAGAAGAGACTTATAGAAATTATAAGTGGAAGGTAATATATGATAAACCTGTTTGGAATGAGGCGTATGACCCTTATTACAGGTTTACAGGTAAATAATAAGTTGAAAAAGTAATAGGAATAAAATGTATTACTTATTACTGATTTTTCATATTATATACAGTATGAAAAACAAATATTATGTCTATGCTTATTTAGACCCTAGGAAAAAAGATAACTATGTATACGATGACTATAATTTTAATTATGAACCATTTTATATTGGTAAAGGAACTGCGAATAGATGCTTTAAGCATTTAACTGATACCAAAGAAACCACATACAATTTAAACAAGTTCGCNNAAACCTATAATAATTAAAATTAAAGTTGATTTATTTGAATCAGAGGCTTATGATATAGAATCAAAATTAATAAAATTGATAGGCAGAAGATGTAATAATACTGGGCCTTTAACAAATATAGTCATAGACGGAAAACCACCAAATAACTATAAAAAATTAGATGATGAAATTGTTAAAAAAATAATATTATTATACAAAAATGGTGAGTATTTAAAACATATCGCATTAAAGTTAAATTTAAATGAACTAAAGATTAAGAGTGTATTGATTGAAAACAATATAATTCCGATTAGAAAACCACCAATAAATAAATTAGAAATTTCAGAGGAGATAGTAAATAAAATGACAATTGATTATAATAATGGTTTATCTATAAGAACGATTAAAGAAAAATATTCAATCTCTTTTAATATTGTTAGGGCTATTTTGAGGAAAAATAATGTTGTATTTAGAGGTTATGACTATCCAAAAACAAGGGAGCATATAAATAGCGTTATTAAAAATAGAGTAATTTTAACTGGTGAGGATAGCCCACTGTTCAAAAAACTTACAGATGAGGACATAAGTAAGTTGAAAAAATTAAGATTTGAAGATCATAAATCAATACGTGAAATAGTTAAAATAATGAAAATATCGCAAGAAAAGTATTACCATTACATAAATTTATAATTATGGGTGGCAAAGCATTAAAAAATACATATACAAAAAGAATTAATCGTCTTGAATTCGACACTATTTCAAGTGAAATAATAAATGTAATTAGTAAAACATTCATACACTTCGATATCCCTGTATTTTTCAAGAACAAAGAATCTTTTGGTGATATTGATATAATAGTATCCACAACTAATATAAACGCTGATATTAGAGAATATATAATCAATAATTTTGCCCCGAATGAAATATTCCACAATGGAAATTGTTGGTCATTTGACTATAAAGAAACTCAGGTTGATTTAATAATAACAGATGATAAACATTTTAGGTCAACACTGCAATATATGGGAAATTCGGATCTAGGTAATATGGTGGGTCGCTTGGCTCACGCCTTGGGATTAAAATATGGCCAAAATGGGTTATGCTTGAACTATCGTTTTAAGGGTAGCAGTATCGGTGAAATAATCATATCTGAGGACTACCCAAAGATCCTTAATTTCTTGGGTCTATCGCATAAACGCTTTGAAGAAGGGTTTGACGAACTGGAGGATATTTTTGAATTTGTTGCTCAATCCCCATATTTCAATTGGAAGAAATTTCAGTTGGTTGAATTGAATAAAATAAACAGGGATAGAAATAAAAAGAGAGCATCATATCTAAGCCTACTAGCTTGGATAGATAAAAATGTCGCCGATGAAAATCATGAATTTGAATTCGTGGATGATAAGTCAATTTATTTTGAGCTAATCAATAAGACATTCCCTGAAGCGAACATGGTTAGACAAATCAGAGGATTGGAGTACCTTGAATGCAAGAAGCTGTATATTCAAGCTAAGTTCAATGGTGGGGATATAATGAGAACATATGGCCTTGAAGGTAAAAAATTGGGTGATAAGATAAATGGGTTTAAAGCATATATTAGTTTAAATAGAACATTTGATGAATATATTATTCAAACAGATATGACAGAGATTTATCAAGACTTTGAAACATATCTTAAAAATAGTGTGTATGAAAAGGATTAGGCTTAAAGCGGGTAGAATTTATATCAGTGTCGAATCTAATATATACGATGACATTAGTGATCATATTAAAGATATAACCTTTGCTTCTATTAATTTTATCCTTTATAACACCTTTGATGTTTTTCTTGATGATATGAATGATAATATTCAAAATAAGTTTGAACATGAATTGGAAATTAGAGAAGCTCAATAATGGAGAAACCATTGTTACTAGTGAGAAGGGTAATTCAATGGTGCCGCTTATAAAATCTGGACAAGATCATAAGTTGGCACCAGCTACTTGGGAACAAGTTGAGGTAGGTGACATCGTGTATTGTAAATGTCGAGGACGTTTTTTTACACATTTGGTTAAAGCTAAGAATGATGTGAAGGGTTGTCAGATTGGTAATAATAAAGGCCACATTAATGGTTGGACAAAACAAGTTTACGGTAAAGTAATTGAGATATTATGAAAATTATCAGTGATAACATCTGGAATAACATCAGTGATAACATCAGGGATAACATCACTAATAACATCTGGAATAACATCAGGGCTAATACCTGTATTAACATCAGTAATAACATCAGTATTAACATCGAGAATAACATCTATAATAACATCAGGGCTAATACCTGTATTAACATCAGTATTAACATCAGTAATATCATCGAGAATAACATCTATAATAACATCAGGGTGATATCATGACAAACTAATTGAGATATTATGAAAATTATCAGTGATAGCATCTATAGAAACATCAGGACAAACTAATTGATATATTATGAAAATAAATAAATTAACAATCACAGGTGCTGATAATAAGGTGGGAATAACTGACCTAGTTGAACTAGTTAAAGCTGCAGACATTGCTGAGAAAGTTAGTCGTTTTATTTAAAAGAATGGATTATCTTTTAAAACATTAACAACACCTTCTGTTTTTTTGCATTCTTCAATAAAAGATAAAACTTGGGGGTCTGACAATTTAAACCACTCATTTTCGGCTAGGGTTTGTTGCCTTTTGTATTTGGCGTGTAAGATCTTTTCTATTTTCTTATATTCAAAACTCTCATAAAAATTTAAAACTCTAATTTCGTTAGGGTTTCCTGTAGCTAACTGCTTTACGCGCTCGTCTGGATGATTCTTGCTGATTCCTATTTTATGTTTTCTTGGCCTTCATGATCTATTTCAACCAATAGGTATACGTATCCCTTAACGCTCATTTTTTTTAAAGTTTAAATAATCGGCCACCTCACCCAAACTCTTAAACCATTTTCCACCATTCTCTTTAATCATTTTGCCAACCATATCCAATGATTTAATTTGGTGTTTGCTGAACTCCTTATCATCTTCCTTTATATAGGCAAATAGAGTCTTTTCTGGGCGCTTATTTGAATCATCAACAACTTCTGCAATGCTATAGACGCCTTCCATTTTGGGCGTTATAACGTACAATACGTAGTCACACGTCTTACGTTCTTCGATCTCCTTTTCTTGGGCGGCTTCATTCCAATTTGAAACAACAGGATTGAAATAATCTATCTTTATATCTTTAATTAATTCGTCCCTCCAGTTAGAGTTGTTGGTTGTTCCACCTAAAAATACTTTTTTCATGTTTTTATTTAAAATACTCATTTCAATAAAACATGTAAATATTTATTGAAATAATATTTGCTTTTTAAAAAACCTTTTGTATATTTGCTTATATTTATTAGAAATGAAAAATTTTAACAACATATTGGTCCTTAGTTTATGTGTACTAGTGTTACTAGGCACTGCTGGGCTATTTGTTTGATTAATACAAACTAATTAAAAACCCAGCTCTAAAAGGCTGGGTTTTTCGTTTATATGCTGGGTTGGCCGAGTGGTTAGGCTCAAGACTGCAAATCTTGCTACGTAATTTCGATTATTACACCCAGTTCACGTATAAAATAATATGGTCCCTTAGCTCAGAGGAAGAGCATCGTCTTTACATGGCGAGGGTCGAGATCTCAGAATTCTCAGGGACTACTAAAAATTCATCATGAAAAAATTGTTTGACATGCATTAGGTTAAAAACCCTAATATATGCGACCATTCAAAGGTGAGATTAGCCAAAGAACAACTTGTAATAAGGAATACAGGATTGTTACAAATGATAATTTTTTAGACCCCTATTGGGATGAAGGTATGGTATACCATAAGTCTAGAGGATTAGCTAAATGGAAAAAGAAACAAATTTTAAATTACCAAGTTCGAATGTATCGTTCTTGGAAACATAATCGTAAAACACAACACAAATGAAAAAGATTACCGACCAATTGTAATAAGCTCAAATGCTTAATACAATATGGGAAAAGACACACAACGTGGTTTTATAAATGAAACCACACACAGAAGAACACATAACATTCTACACATTAAATGTGTTACAGGATGTTGTATAAAATGTTCTAAGAGAGAAAAACAAAATTATTACCGTATAGCTGAATATAACGGTAAAGCGGATATTAAATATCCAAGTTGGAAGTTAGTTTCTAAAAATAAAAAACAATGGATGAAAAAACCATTGAAGTTTAAAATAACGAAGTATACTTCTAGAAACTATACATACCAAGAAATTATTTGGTAAATGGGGCGGTGTCGTAATTGGTAGCCGAGATAGACTTAACGGGGTCTTCTATTCGTCGCTCCGTTAATCTATTGGGCAGAAATGCCCGTGAGGGTTCGACTCCCTCTCGCCCTACTGAAGGAAGGAATGGCGGAATTGGTACACGCAGTGGACGGTTAAAAGAGGGAGTAACTATCATCCTGAACCCAGCAATGGGCTAGCCGCTTAGTTCTTGTGCAGGTTCGACACCTGCTTCCTTCTCAATGGCCCTGTGCTGGAATTGGGATACAGCTCCGTCCTAGAAACGGAGGCCGCAAGGCATGCAAGTTCGATGCTTGTCAGGGTCACTATGGAGTATTATTATGATACTATGAGACATTTGGTGTGTAAACCTTATTCAATTGAAAATTTGCATGTAATGGCAAATGATTTGAATATCAAGAAATGCTGGTTTCATAAAGATCATTATGATATTCCGAAGAAAAGAATAGAAGAAATTACAGGAAAGGCAACGTTGGTAAGACCACGTGAAATCATTGTAATAATAAATGGCCGCGTGGTGTAATTGGTAGCCACTGCAGACTCAAAATCTGCCGCCCTTAAAAGCGTGAAGGTTCGAGTCCTTTCGCGGCTACAAAATAATATTATGTTTTACGTCATACAAGAAAATCTTTTTAAGGAGCATCATTATGAACTTCTGTTAGATATAATGAATCGTTTCAAGTTTGAATATGATATAGTGAAATATCTCCCCTTTGCAGAGGACATCTATGAATGGTATGATTCAGCTGACACATCTAAAGAGCATGTATTGAAAGTTTACGAAACAACTCATAATAATGTTTTTTGTTTTGGTGCTGTTGGAATGTCAGTTGCTGCTACAAAGAGAAATTGGAAGCCAGGCTCGATGCTGAATGAAAATCATGATTTTAATATCTATGCGTCAAAATATGGTCTTGAAAATATGTTAAATGGTGATGGGTATATAATTAATCTTACTGATCCCATTCCCTTTGACGATGAACATTTTTTTTCTAGACCAACATTAGATAGTAAAGTATTTTCTGGAACTGTTTTTTCTAAAAAACAATGGGGTGATTATATTAAACTATGCAATGATAACGATCTTGTTAAGGTAATTTCTGAAGAAACAAAAGTATTGGTGAGCCCAGTTAAAGACATTCAACAAGAGATAAGATGCTGGGTTGTTGGTGGTAAAGTTGTTACAGCTAGTTCTTATAAAATTGGTTCACGTATTGTTTATAAGAACTATGACGATGAGCTATTTTTTATTGACTTTGCTCAAAAAATGGTTGATAAGTATAAACCAGCCGAAGCATTTGTAATGGATATTTGTTTAGCCAATGATGAATTAAAAATTATTGAAATTAATAATATTAATAGTGCTGGGTTTTATAATTGCAACATGGTTAAATTAATCGGCTCCTTGGAAGATTATTTTAATTAATTCTCACTTTTAAAATAAAATATTTGCTTTTAATAAAAAGACTTTGTATATTTGCAAACGATTGACATAAATGGTTCCTATCAAAATTGGAAATTTACTATTCGTTAATCAACATAAAGGCATAAATAGTTCCTATCAAACAATTTAAATGTAAACTTACTATTCGCCTTTTTTAAAAATCTTCTTATGGCTAAGACTGCTTTAACTACGACCAACACTTCTATTTCCGCATTGACAATTAAGCTGTTTAACTCAGCTGTACCAGATAATGCTAAAACAGATTTTGCAGGTGTAAATAAAGAGGCTGTTAAACTTGGTTATTTAGTACACTCTGCGTTGTGTAACGCAGTGATTTTAGATTATTTAAAATCACAAGCTGTTGATTATAGCTCTACCTTTTACAAGAAATGGAGTTCAGTTATCAGCAAAAGTAGGTTTGAATTATTTGAAGATCAGTTGATGCATTATGCTTCGACATATGGCACTAATTTCACTGGTGAGCCATATATTCCAACTGAAATTGCTGATGTTCCAGCGTTTACAACTTTTAAAGTGATTTCACCTATCACTAAGAGCGATTTAATTGTTCGTTGTGAAAAAATGCTTTGTAGTGGTATTGCGTTAAAACAAGAAACTATCGAGGACATCTTAACAATTTTAAACTGGCTTAATCATAGAACAGATATTAATAAAGTTAAGAATAAGGAAGCAAAAATGTTCTTACATAAGACAACTGCTACGCTTCCAAAAGAAGCCGTTGAACTTGTTCGCTTTTTAGTGTATCTATGCACCGATAAAACCTTATTGATTAAGGATAAAGCGACAATAGGTAAAATTAAACTTTCTGGTTTAGATGTATCTACATTTATTATTGTCTTCGGTGTAGAAGACTTAGCCAGCGTGTTTTACAGGTTCAAGCCTTTATTCCTTGCATTTAAGAGCGCTAACAAATCCAATATTAAAATAATTAATAAATTACGCAAGTTAGCAGTTAAATTTCATGAACCAATGGAAGTTGGTTTTTTTGAAAGTCTATTAACAAATCAGAGACCTCTAAGTGATGTAAACAAGGAATTGCTCAAGATTACAAACTTTAAAAAGATTTTGTTGTTACAAACAATCAATATCAGGTTAAAGGAATTGGAAATTAATGCATATTTGGTTAGAAACCAGAAATTATATATCAAGGTCCAGAAGAATACGCATAACGAGTCTTATTTGAAAAGTGTGTATTGGCTCATTTATAATGATTTGGTTAAGAGCTTAAGTAAGAAGGCTTGCTCAGTAACATTACCAAAAGGTGTTAACTTAACGCTTCCAACAAGTGAAAAATCTTTCATTGGAAACTACCCATTAGGTACTTCCTTTGACTTAGCTGATCAAGATGCCATCGTTGGGATTAATTGGAAAGGTAAGGACGGTGCGAGAGACTTGGATTTGAGCTTGATGTCAATAGATGGCCAGAAATACGGATGGGACTCGGCATATAAAAATGCTAATAGCAGCATCGTTTATTCTGGTGATATGACATCTGCTGAACCAGAAGCTACAGAATTGTTTTATACATCCAATAATTTTGGTCCTTGCATCGTTAAAGTTAATTTGTATTATGGACAGCCTAACAGCAAATTCAAATTCTTCTTGGCCAAGGAAAAGATTATTAACATATCAAGGAATTACATGGTTGACCCAAACAACGTATTAGTAATGGTTGATTGTGAAATGGATTCCAAGGAAAAAAGCTTGGGTGTTATTACGAATAATAAGTTTATATTGGCGCAGTTCAGAACTGGTAAAGGTCGTGTGTCAACCAATAATGTAACTGATCTGTATACAGAATACGCATTATCAACATTGGATTGTTACTTGCCATTGGATATTCTATTATTAGATGCTGGGTTTGATATAGTCCAAGAAAATGCTGATATCGATTTAACCAACTTATCAAAGGATTCCTTAATGAATCTTTTAAATTAAAAAAACTTAAAAAATATTTGCTTTTATAGAAACTTTTCGTATATTTGCATATATTTATAAACCGAGACATAGTCTCACAACAATTAAACAATGACAAACGTTAACAACATATTTGAATTTAATTTTGCAACTGAGGCGGATCGTCCCAGAAGGCTGAGTTTTGTCAAAAGTTAACGGAATATAACTAATGATTAACCCTTCAGCCTAAAAGTTGAAGGGTTTTTTGTTTTAATGGAATATTAGTGAAATGGTATAATCTCTGATTGTCTATCAGATGTTCTCGGTTCGAATCCGTGATATTCCGCTAACGAAATAAATAAATGATTGTGTGCAGATTATTTGTTTATCATTTTTAACATCTCAAAGGATATAAGTTTAGCGACTTAGAAAGTATGGCAGGGGTTAAAGTAAAATGGGAACGACCGATATGCCTTCGTTATATGGTGCGGTAGCTCCAATGTAGAGCGCAGCCCTGAAGAGGCTGGCGTTGTGAGTTCAAGTCTCACCCGTACCACAGGTGTGGTTGATGTGTCCACCGAGAATGGGGCTAGTTGCTGGCCCTAACACATCATATGGCCCTATCGTCTAATGGATTTAGGACGACTCACTTTCCATGAGTAAATTTCGGTTCGACTCCGTGTGGGGCTACTAATATGGTTGGTTGATGACCGAACAATAAATTAATCACTTATTGGACCATTTTAATATGGGGGATGGGACTGCTAGGTGTGGTCACCTGATTTGCAATCAGGAAGAACAGAAGAAATCATATTTCTTATCCTCCACAAAAAAGGTATAGCTATACATGAGGCGGCAATCTCATTAAAGGCTGAAGTCCTTTCTGTTAGTATTATGTTTGCCGATGTGATACTAACAGTTAGAAGCATTAGTTTAATGGCTAGAACTCCCGCGTTTAGCGGGCAATGTTGGTTCGAATCCAGCATGCTTTACAAAATTGAGCAACATGAAACAGCAGGACGCATTCTACCCAGTGAAATAAGAAAAAACTCACTGGGTACCAGACAAAGGAAAAAATACTCCGACAATTTTAATGAGATATTCTCATTTTTTCTTACATCATATAGATCTGGAATACTTACATTTTGTGGAAGCCAAATAGATATTGATTTTGATATTAATGGCCCAGAAGGTAAACTTACATTCAAAGAATTTGAAAATGGGAAGTATAAAATTAATTCGATCATTACCAGACATCCCAATATTATCAGAGGTGTTATTACAGGTAAAAAGAGCTGGGGCTTATGGTTAAATCAATGGACCGATGGAATTGTCGAAGGTAGCTTTACAAAGAAAGAAATATTGAATGAGTTTGATTCCAGGAGGATTAAAATTCCTCAAAGCTTATTGGATGATTTTAATAATAGGATATACGAAAAGCAAAAACTTGGTAATACAAAATAAATTTATATATTTGTATAATGAATAAGCAAGACTATATGTTAAAGAAGGGTTTAATTAAACCAAACTTGGGTACAATGTTTATTATCCATTCAGATAGGACTGGTGCTACGCTTAGAAAAATCATAATAAATGAGATAAAGAAAGGTGAAAGGACGTATTATAGTACTGACGGCACAAAAGAAATAGTGCAATTTAATAAGTACATTATTAACGACTCTCCTTATGAAGTTGATATAGAAGAAGGTAAAACGCATAGTCTCGATAGTGGATATGGTAGTGGTGAAGGAGATTTATGGGGTTATTCTCATTTTGCTACATTAGATGAAGAAGTTACCAATAAACTTCTTGAGGCAGAAACAATTAGAGTTAAAGATAAATATTTAAGCGGCAAACCAGAAGATCCTTTGGTTTTACCATATTGTTAATATGAAAGCATATAATACTATAGATTATTATGGGGATAACTGGGGTATCCCCATTGTTGCGTTTGATAAGCTAGATGGATCAAACATAAGGGTGGAATACTCCCCTAAAAGAGGGTTTTATAAATTCGGTACGAGAAATATGATGATTGATGAGAACCATGAGACATGGGGCTTTGCAATTAAACTATTCAAGGACAAGTACGAAGAGAAGTTAACTCGAATATTCAAATCTAAAGAATATCGTGATTCATTATCGTTTGTGTGTTTCGCAGAATTGCTGGGTATTAGATCTTCTTTTGGGCAGCATGATTTTATAAACGATACGTTTGATATTACCTTATTTGATATTTCTAGATATAAAAAAGGTTTAATAGCGCCAAAAGAGTTTATGAATAATTTTGGTGAAGCTGGTATTCCTAGAGTAGTCTACAATGGTAATTTAAATAAAGAGTTTGTTAGCCGTGTAAAAGAAAATGAGTTTGGATTGAGCGAAGGTGTGATCTGCAAGGGAACCGTTCAAACAAAAAAAACCAGTCAGTTATACTACTGTAAGATAAAAACAAATGATTGGTTTGAAAGATTGAGGAATAAAGACCCCGAGTCATATAATCAAGAAATGAAACAAGTTAAAATATAAGATATTTATTTAAAAACTTGAATGGCGAAAAGAGAATTTATTGAAGGGGTTGATTATTATATAGAGAATGGTCTTGTAGTCTATACAGGACGTTATCTCATGAGAAGAGCATTTTGTTGCGGAAACCAATGTCGTCATTGCCCTTTCATCGCTTCAATAAGGGGAACTACTCAACTACGAGAGGAACCAGAAAATAATTCAGAAAAGTTTGATTTTTAAAATTCGTTGTGTATATTTGATTTAAATCGAATCAGATGAACATTGCAACAATTTTAGTTATATATTGGTTGATTTGTATACCAATTACAGTATATATTTTTACCAAGCAGAACGAAAAAATCTCTATAGATGGGGTCATTGGTAATACACCAAACTTTGCAATGTTATTTGCCGTATTAGGCGGTGGGTTATTTGTACCCCTGTATTGCATTATAAAGGGTATTAAATTGATTTTAAAATATTAACTGTGGCTGACAAATGTGAGTTATGTGGGTCTGAGAATGACGTTTTAAATTTTCATCATCTTATACCTAGAACGCTACATTCCAACAAATATTTTAAGAAGAATTTTGATCACGATTATTTAGTTAGTCATGGTGTTTTGATTTGTAGGCACTTTTGTCATAGTCAAATACATAAGTTCATATCGGAAAAAGATATGGGTAAAGAGTATAATACGTTAGAATTACTTTTGAATCATCCAGATGTTAAAAAGTATGTTGAGTGGCGTAAAAAACATTTATAAATGTGGGAGTTAAAATCATTAAATAGTAACGAGATATTAAGATGTTTAAATACTATTAGTAGTCACACATTTTACATGTTAGTTGGAAATGCGCTTTCTAGGAAAGAAAGTCTGAGTATTGTCAGAATGGCTGATGGAGAAAAACTGTTATTAGATCTTTGTAACAAAAACCATGACAATGAGTTTATTCAGCCCACTGAACAGTTCAGTGCTGAATGGTTGAAAAATTTTGGTGTTTCAGATATTCCAATAAGTACATTAAAAGAACGGTTATTATCAGCGGCCAAGAATTCAGATTATTTTGCTGCATCACTAGCAGGAATACAATTTCCGCAGTACAATGTGGATGAATTCTCTCCACGCGGTTTCTATGTTGATAATTTTTTCCCTAACCAATGGGATGAACCGATGAAAGAAAATTTATTTAAAAAAGCTGGACATGTTCTTTTTATACACAGAAATCTTCACACAGCAGATGCAATGCAAATAAGGGCGAAATATGCATTAAATGTTAAAGTAACTTATTTGGCGTTATCACATTGGAGCCAAGCAGATGATGTAATTAAAAAGGCGCATAAGATTGATGCACCTCTTGTAGTATACAGTGCTGGTCCTGCTAGTAAAATAATCGGCCCTGAAATTGCTAAGTACGGTAATATCCCCAAAGTTACCTTGGACATTGGACAAGCTGCAGATCGTTGGACTTTTTCTCACTTGAGAGAAAAAGCGGATAAAATTAGATTTAATTTGTAGGGGTAGTTCAGTGGTAGAACAAAGCGTGAAAACCTTGTGTCGTTGGTTCGAGTCCAACCCCCTACACAGATATTTCAAAATTTTGAGATATTTATAATAATATACAAAAAAACATTTATGAAAAAACTATTTTTAGGTTTAACCCTTTTATTTGCAGCAGAATTATCATTCGGACAGCTTATTAAGCCAATCGCTAAGCCAGAGAGCTATAAGACAAAATCAACTAAGCTTACGGCTGTTGCACCACTAACAACCCCAATCACGATGTGGTCTTGGAGACCAATTGCTGTTGTTCCTCTAGGTAGATATCAAAACGGACAGTTTTCAACTGTAACAGTTGGTGGGGGTATTGCATTGCAGTATCTTAAATTTGATGACAGTACAGGCCGTTGGAATTCAATCGTGAGCATATCACCTCTAACTGTATTAACTGGCGTTAATGTCAACGGAAATGCGTTTAGCCTATCTTATGCAGCTACTGTTGGTATATTGAATAATTTAGTCACTGTGGGTTATGGTTATGATCTTATGCAAAGACAAACATTCTTTTTGCTTGGTACTACCATCAACTTTAATAACTAAGACATAATTTCAGCTTTTTGATATAAAGGCATATTTTACCTTATTTTTATACGTTGGTATAAAATTTGAAAGGATAAGAACAATATTACATGTGGACATCTGTGTAATATTGTTGTTTTTAATTAACAACCAATGAGTAGCGATGACCGAGAAACTGAGAAAAAGGTTAGGCACAATTTGTTTTATGATAGCCATTTTTTTAAATCCCTTTGGCTACGATATATTAGTTTACGAGCTGACGCAATTAACGAAAAGCTATTGGATTACAATGCTTTTGTTATATGTATTTGCGGCCCTATTCTTTATATTTGCTTTTATATTTTTAAGAATAAATCCTTTTAGACATTTGCATAACAATGCAAAAAAAATAACTGGCCGTTTAAAATTAATTAAAAATGGGAAAAACATTTGATGATCTCTTTAATGAGTTCTTTAATAACAAAAAACCTAGCCAACAAGGACAAGAAAATTTGGGTTTAAATAAAATTATTGAAGCCCTTCAAAATTTCCGACACATGGGAATTGAAGAAAATTTGGGTAATTCAATTGAAAAAGAATTGGGCCCACCAGATAGAATTGAAGAAAGCACAGAAGAAGGCTACGTATATAAAAAATCCGTTTGGAACACACCACAAGGACAGTTTGTAAAAATCGCTACCGAATTAGCTGAAACACCTTCAGAGACAACATTGGATGAGCAACTTAAAGATGCTTTGGAGATAGAAGATTTTGAAACGGCTATTATATTGAGAGACAAAATTAATAAACTAAACACACCAAAAGATGAAAACAATCCAAAAGGATAACGAGATTCAAAGAGTTAGTAATGAAGTTGCTGATACTAAAGTCGGCTCTGCTTGGAAGTATGTACCTAAAAGCTTGTGGAAAGAACAAGTACGCGGCAAAAGTAAACAAGAAACCAAAGAAGCTTCAACAGTTGCTGAAAAACAACTAAAACATAAAAAAATTACGAAAGCTATTTGATTTTAATAAAACCTTTCGTATATTTGCATCGGACTGCACATGGTCCTCCCAGTAATGGGTGTATGGATATCGTCATACAGAATTCTTGGTTAGCATCGCTAACTAACTAGTAACAAAGAATGAAAAAAGCAGATGCCACTGGCGTTAATATAAATGGTTAACTAGCTATGGGGGAGGCAAATAAATCCCCACTTTTTTATTTTTAAAAAAATCTTTAAAAATATTTGCTTTTTAAAAAATCTTTTGTATATTTGCTTATATTTATATTAACAATGACAACGTATACCACATATCAACCGAAACAAAAACCACAAGGGGGCACACCTCTTAATGGACTGGGTATGTTGTATTTTAACGATTTATAAAAAATACTAACAATAACAATTTAACCCCAGTTTGTAAAAATTGGGGTTTTTTATTTTCTAGCTGTGGCCGAATGGTTAGGCACTACATTTGGGATGTAGACCACGCAGGTTCGAACCCTGTCAGTTAGACTTTAAGTTCTTTGAATAAAATAATCAGGATGTGTAGTCAATGGAAGACGACTCCGCTTGGAACGGAGAATGGACCTTAAAAATCTTATGCAGGTTCGAGCCCTGTCATCCTGACATATTGCCTTATAGAATAATGGTAGTTCGACAGACTTTGACTCTGTTTGTCTGGGTTCGAATCCTAGTGGGGCAACAATATTCCCCCTTAGTATAATGTAGTATCTTGCGTTTTGAGCGCATTGGGTGAGGGTTCAAGTCCTTCGGGGGGAACTGCAGGAGACTGTTAGAATTTCATAGAACGTATTGGAAGGAAGCGTAGAAATTCATGTATTGTTCTGTAGTGTAATGCAAGCACACCATCCTCTGAAGGTGGATTAGTTTTGGTTCAAGTCCAGACAGAACAACTAGTATTAGAAGATTGATATAATGGGAATGGTGTACACTGTTGGAAAGTGTAATCTCTGGCTTTTATCAGAGGCTCAAAAGGCTTAGTAGGTTCGAGTCCTATCAGTCCCACTTTGGAATTGTTTGATATTAATGGGGATGCGCATACGTTGGAGTGTATGGGAAGTCTGTAAAACTTCTGCTCAAAAGGCTTAGTAGGTTCGAGTCCTATCAGCCCCACTTTGGAACTGTTTAGAATTTGCATAAACTGCCTGTTACGGTAAGGTATATAGAAAATTCAAAATTTGCCTCTTATGCTCGTATGGTAGAGCACCTCACTTGTAATGAGGAATAGAGAGTTTTCGAGTAACTCAAGAGGCTCCAATTTTTAAATTAATAAAAAGTATTGTATGACTATTAAGCGAAAATATAAACGATAACCTCCTCTTTGAGATAAGGGGAGATATATGCACATTCCTCCTTAGCTCAATTGGTAGAGTAAGCGTTTCTTAAACGTTGGGTTGCTGGGTTCGAGTCCCGCAGGAGGAACTAACACAACCCCTCGTATCCGTAGTTGGCCGAACGGTCCTGACTTTTAATCAGATGTGAGAAATCACCATCACAGGTTCGAATCCTGTCGGGGGGACCGATAATTAGTTCTTTGAAGAAAATATTTTTTGAATATATTTTTGTATATTTGTAAAACTGTTAAATTTTTATATATGAAATGTCAAACATTTTCGCATATTGGTTTAGATGGGCAACGAGTATACAAACCCAAATTTGAATTTAACACACAGGATGAGGCTATAACAGCGGCTAAGAGTCTTAACTTAAAGGATAATCAGTTAACCAAAGCTGTAGCGTATAGATGTGCTATTTGTGGTAAATACCATGTTGGACGTAATGGAAAATTGGTTACAGATAAGTATATTCAAAAAATAAAACATAATAATTATTAAGAAAAAGAACTCATCGCTGGTAACAGAGGAAGTTCACGACTACAAACCATAATTTGGAAAATGACACAATACCAATTGTGAAGTTGTTATACCAAAGAAGTAGCAAGCCAAACAGAATGAGGGTGTCTGGTTCCCTAAGATTTCGGGTTGGTGCGCGGTAGCCGTTAGGCTCCGATTGATAGAAATATCTTTAGATAAATGATGAGTTTAAACACAAAATCGTGGCTATCTTACTTTCTTAATATTTATTAAAATGCGGCATAGGTGTTGTTGATGGCATGTCAGCCTTCCAAGCTGAGGGGTTCGGTTTGAGACCGAAATGCCGCTGGTTATTAATGTTAACTTACCTCTACGTGGTAATAACTAGAAACAGCTTAGGCTGGCTAAATAGTTAACAGTTTCAATTCATTCGCAGTTATAGCACAGTGGTAGTGCATCGGTTTGCCGAATCGAGGACGATGGTTCGAGCCCATCTAGCTGCTCTAGAAGACGTTCTCAGCGTCTTTTTTCATTTAGTAGTATAACTACACTTGATTTTATTATTTTGTTTTAGTATAATTGTTCAAAAATTATATGAAAAACGCAATTTACATTGATATCGATACAGAAAGGGAAAACCCCATTTCATTTAGCAAACCAGCATCGATAGCTCCACCCAGTAACAAAGAAGAAGCAAAGACCATGATTTTAGATGACATTGCTTGTATCTCAGAAGCATTGAGTGTTTTAATCTTGATGGCTAACCATAATGAATATGGTGATAAAGAAAGCTTAGTAGCAACTTGCATTCACAGCATTTCAAGTATCCTTAGCGCTCCAGATAAAATCAATGAAGATGAATCTAAAGGATAAATTAAGACAAGCTTTATTAGAAGCCAAAAGGGTGTATGATTACAATAATGTAGCTGTTATCCTTAAAGTTGATTCGGACGAATGGAAAGAGTTTCAAAGTAAAATATCTGATGAGGATATAAGCGCTTATGAAACTGGTGCTGGTCGTGAGATGAACCCACACATAACAGTATTATACGGTATTCACACCGATGTACCTGACAAGGATGTTGAAGACTTAATTGAAACGATTAAGGAGCCTCTTATTGAGTTTGGTAGCATTACTTCTTTTACTAATGATGATTTCGATGTCTTAAAATTTGATATTGAGAGTTCTGATTTAGTCAAATTAAATAAACTCTTCAAGAAATTACCACATACTTGTCAGTTTCCTAATTATCATCCACATTGTACGATAGCCTATCTGAAGAAGGGTACAGCGAAGAAATACATCAAGGAATTTTCAGGTGTGAAGCTAACCAATCCTGAAATTAAAAATTTTATATATTCTAAATCGGATGGTACTAAGAAAAATTATAATCTACAGTAATTGCATCTACAATAATTACTTAGTAGATTTGTAAAAGTTTATTGTTTTATATGAAAAAGAAAAAAAGTTTTAAAAAAACAATAAACAAAAAGAAAGTGGTGAATAAATTACCGCCAAGGTTAAAAATAACTAAAAACGGTATAGAAACGTTACCACCTGTTGATACAAAGGCTCCTAGGTTTGATAGTAAAAAATATGTACGTATTGCTGAAAATGAACCTCAAGAAAAATTCAGAGAATTAGGTGAAAGGGTTGCAAAGAAAGAATTGAAATGGGTTTATTATGCGGTTGATAATAACGTGGGTATGCATTATTATTTGATTTTAAATACGAAAAAATGAGTATTACGTTACCAGAGATCTTAGTTATTCTTTTAATACATTGGTTTTCAGACTTTGTTCTTCAATCAGATGAACAAGCAAAAAATAAAAGTAAAAGCAATGCGGCATTAACGCAACATGTTGCAACATATTCTTTAGTGTGGTTTTTCTTTGCAAATGCATATACAATAGTTACTCAAAATTATAACATGGAGTTTTTTGCGTTAATAACGTTTGGGTGTCATTGGGTAACTGATTATTTTACTAGTAGATTGAATTCAAAATTATACGCTAAAGGGGATATCCATAATTTTTTTGTAAGCATCGGCGCTGATCAGTATCTACACTTCGCTCAATTGTTTATAACATTTTATCTTTTAAAGAATGCTGGATGAAAATAAAAGTTGATGTGAGTGATGGGAAGAATATATTCTTTATAAGCGATTTTCATCTTTGGCATAAGAATGTAATAGGATTTGATAATAGACCTTTTTTAGATGAAGCTGGTAATCCAGATGTATTGGCAATGCATCAAACAATAATAAAAAATTGGAATGATACAGTGGGTGATAATGATATTGTTTTTTATTTGGGTGATTTAGTTTTCGGAAGAAAGGAGTGGGCTAACAGTGTTATTTTTGCTTTGAGGGGTAAGATTCATTATATTATTGGTAATCACGATAAGTACAACGATGTTGTGGATTATAAAAGATTTGAAAGCGTGAATGATTATGTGGATTTGAATATTGATGGAGATCCAGAACATCCGAATGAGCATTTTGTTCTTATGCATTATCCTATCTATTCATGGAATAGAATGCATCATGGTAGTTCTCATATTCATGGCCACTCTCACGGTAACTTACATCATGGTGAATCTGCAGATTATTATAAAAACAGGCGAGTAATTGATGTGGGTTGCAATGTAATAAACTATACACCCATTTCGTATAAAGAAATAATTAGTAGATTTAAAAATATAAAAACGAATGTTAAGAAAAAACAATCTTAAAACTGGATCTCCAGAACAACCTAGTGAATATGATATTGAGGCTTTTGATAAGATAAAAGAAATGCTTGGTTTGGAAGAGACTTATGATGGTGAAGATCTAGACATAGATAATGATATATATGACAGTAGGAGTTGCACGTTTCCTATAAGTTTTATAGAATTTGCTATTATAAATAAGTATCTATATTCTATGTATCGTAAATCGGTACCACCAATAAGCGTAACATCCTATGGTTATACGGACGATGTAGGTAGAATTAATCATGGTGGTAGTTTTAATGCTAATGATGGTTGGTGGTTTGGCGGAAAGTTTGATAATGATGATAATGATTATATTATCTCCACTAAAATTTTTCTAGATAACACTAAGGAGCTTATTACTGAAATACATATAAGTGTGAAAGAAGGGGTTACAGCCGATGCATTGGGTAATAAATTAAAGGAGTTAAAAAAATTAGCTTTCAACAATTCCGAGTATTGTGGAAAGTGTATTAAGGTTAAGTTAAAAGAGGGTAGATTCAGGGGTATTGAAATTATTGAATTCAAAAAGGATGATTCCAAACTCATATTAAGTGACGTACAGAGAAAATATATTGATCATTTCGTTAATCGTGTGAAAAGGGGTAGTAGTGCTAGGTATCTATTAAATGGTGCGCCTGGAACGGGCAAAACCCAAAGTATACGAGATATTATTAAAGTATTAACTCCACAAGTTACTTTTATAATACCAGATTTTACCACGTGTGATGATTTAAGTGTAATACTTGAAGCGTGTGAGATCTTTGAAAGAGGTGTAATTATAATGGATGATATTGATCTGTATTTGGGGTCAAGGGATAATGGTAGTTATACCAAATTACTGGGTGAATTTTTATCATTCTTTGATGGTGTTAAAAAGAGAAAAATCAGTTTATTGGCATCCACGAATGATAAGGGTTTAGTAGATAAGGCCGCTGAAAGACCAGGGCGTTTCAACATGACATTAGATTATACATTCTTAACTCCTGAGCAGATTGAAAAAGTGTGTCAAATTCATCTACCTGTAAAGTATCACATCAAGGAAGTATATGCTGCGTTAAATGATAGGATTAATGGTAAAAAAGCTGATATCACAGGGGCTTTTATTGCAAACTTGGCCGATAATATTAAGGAAATGTCCGAGGATGATCCAAATTGGTCGTTGGAAGATACTATAAGTTTGATTACTGAGTCTTATAAAGGGTTTTATTCTAGTCAAAATTTAGTAGGTAATTCAATGGGTTTTAAAATAGGGTAATATGAAATACACATTTTTCTACGGTGGTCCGTTCAGTCAATGGGCTCGTTCAAGTTTCGTTGTTGACGGCATTGGTTATGGAACAGCGGAACAATTCATGATGGCACAAAAGGCTTTGCTTTTTGAAGACCGTGAGATATTCAAAAAAATACTGGCAACGAAAAATCCAGCAGAACAGAAAGCACTTGGTCGCCAAATCCGTGGGTTTAATAAAGAGAAATGGGAAGCAGTTTGTAAGGACATTGTGTATAAGGGTAATTATGCAAAGTTCACGCAAAATAAAAGTTTCTATAATAGTCTTATGGAAACTATTGGTACCGAACTGGTTGAAGCTTCTCCTGTTGATAAAATTTGGGGTATTGGTTTAGGTGAAACCGATAGTAGAATCCAAGATAAAAGCCAATGGCAAGGAACAAATTGGTTGGGTGAAATAGTCACAAAGGTACGTGAGGATCTAATTAAAGAAGGAAAATAGTTTTCTTTTTCTTATTTTTTAATATATTGATTTTATGCCAGCAGTAGGGATAAATGTAACGTCTTTAAACCAAAAACCACTACCTCGCAGATTAAAAAAAGCGGATAGTGGTGATTATTTGCCAATTGAGAATAATAATGGTGATATTCTTCTTGTTACAAAACAAGAAACAATACTTGTGATCCGCGAATTTATTAGAGCCGAGATTGGCAATTTAAGAGAAGATGATACACTTATTCTTGAACGCAAAAGAATTGAGAATATTTTAGTTGATAAAATACATAGACTTGAAAAAGAACTAGAAGCTTACGTTAATTATAAGTTTGACACGATAGCGGAACAATTATGCGAAAAATTGTTAACTAGAAAGTTTAATGAAGAGGTTCAGAAACGTGTTGATGAAAAACTTGAAAAAATAAGGCAGAAAAAACTAGGAAAAGGATTTTCATAAAATCCGTTAATAATATGAGTGTAATTACATTTGAGTTAAAAAAAGAACACATTTTACTATTAACCAAGCTGAGGTGGAATCTTCAATATGCTAATACTTTGTATGTATCGCAATTTGGGGAAAATGAAACACAGGATTTGATTAATATTTATGAAGAAGTTGATTTAATATTAAATGGTAAGCCTGAAATTTTTGACCCATCTGATTTCAGAGATTACACGCCAGAACAAAAAGCTGGTTGGGATCTCTTATTATCTGAATTACCAACAGCTTTGGATATTCTACTATATACTGGCAGTTTTGATTTAGGCCATTATAAAACTAAATACAATATTCGGTTATGGAAAAAAAATGAAGATGTCGTATAATTTTGATTTGTCTCCTTCGGAAGAGGAAAAATATAATAAGTGGTTAAATAAACTCCCACAAATATCCGCAGGTCATTTTGGGGCTGCTGGTGGAGGTCATTGGTTTAAATTCATTCCAACAGGAATTGGATGTATTATAATAGTAGGTAGATCAGACGTTCCTGAATTGGATGAAAACATAACAGACTACGATTCTTGGTAAAATTAAAATTATGAGCAAAAGAAAGGTTAAAAAATTTAAAGATTTAAAACAAAAAGATATTGACTATATTAAAAAAGTATATTTTGATAAGGAGAATGGTTCTTGGGAAGATCGCGCGTCTAAATTGGCTAATGAATTTGGTGTTACTCAGCGCACAATGAGAAAATGGACCAACGAAAATATGGGTCTAAAAGAAAAAAAAGATGTTGAATCTGAACATTATAAGTTGGCTAAGATAAAGGTTGTTGACACTACTAAAAAAAGATTCATTATTACTTTCGCCCAGAATAATACGCCCGTACATAAAGCATTTTTTGAAAATATATTGGCATACACAAATTTTTTGGATGCTGGCTTACATATAATAGCTGGAAGGTACAAGAATCCAACAAGTGTTTTTACTGATGTTGATTCTGATTTTTGGGTCGATGAAGTTCTACCATATTTAGATGCTAATCGTCATGACATACATAAATATTTATCGGTCATGAGTGATATTAAAATTCAACCCACTGCAACTAACCCAATGAGTGGTCTACAAGCAATGAGCGGAATGAATTCTTGTATTTTTGGTAGCCCCAAGGTACAAATGGAAATGATTCCAGTTCTTCAAGGTAATTATCCTAAAATGATGTTAACCACAGGTGCTGTAACATTAATAAATTATACTGACAGTAAAGCAGGTAAAAAGGGCGAGTTTCACCATACGTTTGGATTTGTAGTTGTTGAGATAAAGGATGATAAAATGTTTTTTGTTAGACAAGTAACTGCAGATGATGTCACTGGTGCCTTCACCGACCTTTACTTCAAAGTGGAAGAAGGTAAAGTCCAAACGATAAATGAATGCGAAGCTTTAATAATGGGTGATTTACATTATGGCCAACATGATGAAGATGTTTTAAATAAAACGTTTGAATTGACTAGTCTTTTAAAACCAAAGCATGTCGTGATACATGATGCATTTGATGGGGCATCAATTAATCATCATGAGATGAAAAATCCGTTTGTTCAATACGCTAAAGAAATTAATGGTACTAATTCCGTACAAGGGGAAATAGATGCTTTGATCGAAGGATTAAAACCTTTTAATGATTTTGAAAATGTCGTTATTTCCAGGGGTAATCATGATGATTTTATAGACCGTTGGTTGGCGAATGAAGATTGGCGAAAGCAACCCACGCCAAAGAATTCAATGGTGTATATGGAATATAGTACATTATTATTAAAACAACATGTTGATGTTAATGATGGTGTTAAGGGTGTGTTACCTGAAATAATAAAAAAGCATCATCCTTCATTTAAAAGCTTAGGTTTAAATGATTCTTATAAAGTCAAAAATTGGGAACTGGGCCAGCATGGACATATTGGTAAAAATGGCAGCAGAGGCACATTCATTCAATTTAGGGGCTTAAATACTAAGATTGTAGTCGCACATTCGCATACGCCTCAACGCAAAGACGGTGCCCTATGTGTTGGTACAACAACCAAACTTAGATTGGGTTATAATAATGGTGCTAGTTCTTGGTTACATGCACATGTTATCATACATCAAGATGGAAAAGCACAGCATATTTTCTTTATAAATGGACAATACACAACTTTAAAACCGTAAAAATGGTTAAAATAGCAGGGATTTTCTTAGTTAGAAAAGATAATAAAATTCTATTATGTCATCCAACGAAACATAGTCCAAATTTTTGGAGCATACCGAAAGGCCGTGTGGATAAGGGTGAGGAGTTATTAGATAGTGCTCTAAGGGAAACATTCGAAGAGACCAATGTAGATTTGGCTGAATGGAAGGTGATGCATAATTTGGACCCTATAGAATATGAAACGGATAAAAAAATACTGTATTGTTATGCAGTATTTGAAACCCAGAATAATTTTGATTTCGAATCGTTTGAATTGAAATGTAATTCAAATGTGGCCCCTGAGAAGGGAGGCTTCCCAGAAATGGATGGCTATAGATGGGCTACTTTGAAGGAGGCTAAACCCATGCTGCACACTGCACAAATGTTAGCTTTAGAACAATTGGATAGATTAATGAAAAAGATTGAAAAGAAGATTAATGAACGAAAAGCAAAATAATTGTATACGTGAATGGTATGTCTATATCCTACAATGTTCAGATCATTCATTATATACTGGTATTACAAACGATATTAATAGAAGGATTAAGCAACACAATGCTGGTAAAGGGGCTAAGTATACTAGAATAAGAAGACCAGTTAAACTTGCTGCGTTTTTCTTCGCTGAAAATAGAAGTTTAGCAGCTAAAGAAGAATATCGAATAAAGCAGTTAAGTAGACCAGAAAAATTAAAGCTATGCGAAAAACAATCGATCTTAAAGAATATGTTATAATTATTAACTACAACGAAAATAATAGTGATTTGGATGTTGAGGTATATGATGAAGGTGGTGATATAATAGAATCGATTAATGTGCGAAATAGCGATGATGAGGTTGAAGACGAAGATGATAAAGAAGATGATCAACCATTTAATTTAAATTAATGAAACGACTCATTCATAATTATTTAACACAAAATTTCATTGTTAAAGATGGTGAAATTGTTAATAAGAATGCATCTAACTCCTTCTCCTTAAACTATAGTAAAAGCCAGTTTAGCTTGTGTTTTGAACTTGAAAAAATTTTCAATTTAAAAAGAAAAGAAATAAAATGGTACGTTAAAAGTTGGTGCTATAAGCAAAACAAAGGTTTTAACTTTGATTATTTTTGGAGGCCAAGACCATTGGGTAATAAAAATATTAACTCTCGTTTTTATCAGCCTATCCCTAATCACCTTGTCCCAGTACAACCCATGTTAGCACCTACAGTGTATGCTCCGTATATACTAATGCTTCAAACTCCTCAAATCGTTTAAGCCTAACGGATTAAAATAACGTATAATATGTCTAGACCTTTTAGAACTAGAAAACAGAAGCTAAAAAATAAAATCATACGTGAGCTATATCAAGCTCAGCCTGACATTAATAATATTTTATTGTATGTGGATGAGTATGAAAAAAATAATTTAATCACGATAAACAAACTAAACCGAAAAAAAGTTGTAACTTTACGTAAAATAAATGGTGCCTTAAAGCAAACAATAGACGCACATGGTGCAATAACGATGCAATTTGTAAGTTCAGCAACAAAGCGTATATACGGTTCTGTAATGGAAAAAGATACTTTGGAAGAGGATAATAGTTTTATAAAAAGAATATTAAAATGGGTAAGGAATTAAATAAAATAGATAGGTTGGCGATATTTGATCTAGATGGGACACTCATCGACACGCCAATGCCTGCTATTGGCCGCAAAGAGTATGAGGAAAAAACAGGAAAAAAATGGCCTCACAAGGGGTGGTGGTCAATCGCCCAGAGTTTGGATTTTAACATGTTTGAAATGCCAGTCATCCCAGAGACAATAGCTGCTTATATAAAAGAAAAGGATGCTCCAAATACTCTTATGGTAATGATGACTGGGAGACTAAAAAAATTGTCTCCAGAGGTTGAAAAATTATTAGAGCATTACGATCTAACTTTTGATACATATTTGTATAACACTGGTGGAGAGACATTGAAAGTTAAATTAAATTATTTAGAAGGGTTAATTAGTAAGTGCCCAAAGATTGAAACTATTCACATGTTTGAAGACCGTGAACTACACATTGCCGAATTTAAAGTTTGGGGTGCATCGAAGGATATCGCCTTTGATATAACAGAAATAAAAAGTGGGCGACATGATTAATATTGGAGATGTTTTGAAAGGTACGATTAATTTTAATTCCAGTGGTAGCGCTTATCTTCAGAGTGATAAGCTACCTAAAGAGATATATATCAGTAAAGCTAATACTAATCACGCATTACATCTGGATCTTGTTAAAGTGCTTATAGTTAAAGGTGGCGGGAGAAATATAGAGGGTGTTGTTACAAAAATAGTTGGGAGGACAAAAAAAGACTATGTTGGTACAATTAACATGGTTTCCACTGGTGCATATTTAATTCCTGATAGTAATAAATTGCTCGTGGATATTTTTATTCCTTTAAACGAATTAAATAAAGCTAAAGATGGTCAAAAAGCTATTGTTAGGATAAAATACTGGGCTAAAAATAGTAAAAATCCACACGGACAAGTTATACAGGTTTTGGGGGATGCTGGCAATAATGATGCTGAAATTCATTCAATACTACATGAATATGGTTTACCGTATAATTTCGAATATGATGTTTTGGCTGAAGCAAAATCTATATCTGCCGAAATAACGGAAGATGAAATTTTAAGCCGTAAAGACATGCGTAATGTTACAACATTTACAATTGATCCTGAAGACGCTAAAGATTTTGACGATGCATTATCTGTGGAATGGGCTGATGGAAATATACAAGTTGGCGTACATATCGCTGATGTATCGCATTATCTAAAATCAGACACTGATTTAGATAAAGAGGCTTATCGCAGAGGTACTAGCGTGTATTTAGTGGATCGTGTTGTCCCTATGTTACCAGAGAGGCTATCCAATGAACTATGTAGCTTAAGGCCGTATGAAGATAAGTTGTGTTTCTCGGTTATATTTACAATGGATAAAGATGCTAATATTCTACATGAGTGGTTTGGCAAGACAATTATCCATTCCAATCATAGGTATACGTATGAAGGAGCACAAATGGTTATTGAAGATAATTCAAGTGTATATGGTACTGATAAGTGTATTATCGACTTGAATGTTCTAGCGAATAAGTTAAGGAAGGATAGGTTAAAAGATGGTTCTCTAACGTTCGATAAAGATGAAATAAGATTTAAATTAGTAGATGGTAAGCCTACTGATATAATATTCAAGACTAGTAAAGATGCTAATAAGTTGATTGAAGAATTTATGCTTTTGGCTAATAAAGCCGTTGCACGTATTTTAAAAAATAACAGCTATCCTGTTATCAGTAGGGTTCACGAAGAACCAAGCACTGAAAAGCTTTTAGATTTGAAAAAATTTATAAAAGAGTTTGATTATGACATTAGGATAACCTCTCCTCAAGAAATTGCAAAATCTTTGAATAAATTATTGGTGGATGTTAAGGGTAAGACTGAAGAAAATCTAGTTTCTAATTTGGTTGTTAGAACAATGCAAAAAGCTTTTTATACTACAAAAAATATGGGGCATTATGGATTGGGGTTTGAAGATTATGCTCATTTTACAAGCCCCATTAGAAGATATCCTGATATTATAGTACACAGACTCTTAAATAGATTTTTAACCCAAAAGCCCACACCCAGTATTGAACAATTGGAACATTGGGCTTTATACTTAAGCAATTGTGAACTCAAAGCGCAAAAGGCTGAACGGGAGAGTATTAAATATATGCAGAGTGTGTATATGAGTCAAAGAATTGGGTTCTTATATAAGGGTATAATAACAAGCATTACAGAATATGGTGTATTCGTCGAATTGATTGAAAACAAGGTTGATGGTATGGTAAGAGTTAGCGAAATACAAGGGGATACTTATATAACTGACCTGAAGCACTACTGTGTGAAAGGACATAATACTGGGCGTGTTATACGATTGGGCGATGAAGTTCTTGTCCAAGTAACCAGCGTTGATATTGAACGTAAAAATATCAATTTAATGATTGCGATGTGATAAAAATAATTACTATTAGTGACACCCATAATCGACATTATGAGTTATCAAAAGACTTAGCCTCTCTCATAACGGATTATGAAAATACAATAGTTTTACATGCTGGAGATATTACTATGCAGGGTAAAACAAAGGAAATTGTAAGCTTTTTAACTTGGTTTGGCAATTTAAAATGTCGCTATAAATGCTTCATTGCTGGTAATCACGATTGGGCGTTTGAGGATAACCATGAGATCGCACCAATGTTCCAGGATATGGGTATTGTGTATCTTATGGATAAAATGGTTGAATTGAATGGTATAAAGATATACGGTAGCCCTTGGCAGCCTAGATTTAATGATTGGGCGTTTAATGTGGACAGGGGAGCCGCCATTGCAAAGAAATGGGAGACTATACCACAAGGTATGGATATAGTTATGACCCACGGACCACTATATGGCATACTGGATAACACTTACGCTGGACTAAGGGTTGGCTGTGAGGAATTATATAAGAAAATTGTAGAAGTTAAGCCAAGATATCACGTCTGTGGCCATGTTCATCATAGTTATGGGACTAAAATTATGGATGGTACTACCTTTGTTAATGCTAGCTCCTTGGGAGAGAGCTACAGATATAGAAATAAGCCTATATCATTTTATTTATAATTCTTTTTAGAATTAGTTGTTTTTCTTCCACACACTGTGTATATTTGTCTACGCTTTAGTTCTCAGTAGATTATCTCATGCAATAAGTACGCCAGCGTATTTCATAGTGATCTCTAAGAATTAGTTGCTTTTTTTCCACACTTTTGCGCATAACTATCCTCAATTCGTTTAATGAAGATTATCATCCGAAACAAAAAGGCCAGCCATGAATACTTCATTACAGATAGATATACTGCTGGTATTCAACTCACTGGAACTGAGGTTAAATCAATAAAGCAATTAAAAGCATCAATAAACGAAGCTTTTTGTTCTTTTACGGGTGGTGACTTATTCATACGAAATATGCATGTTAGTGAGTATGCTAATATCAAGTATACAAATCATGTGCCCAGCAGGGATAGGTGTTTACTCTTACGCAAAGGTGAACTCAATAAGCTTTCAAAGGCGATCAAGGAAAAGGGCCTAACCATCATACCCTTGAACGTTTTAATTTCTGACACTTCTTTCATTAAAATAGAAATAGGCGTTGCCAAAGGGAAAAATGCGCCAGATCGGAAAGAGAGTATTAAGGAGAGGGATATTAAAAGACAGTTAGATAACAATTAAATCAATTCAATGACTTATGAGATCATTAAGAGTTTCCCAGAAAATCACAAACAAATCCACCCAGTCATTCAAACAATATCTTAATGATATTGCAAGTATCCCATTGTTTACGCTGGATGAAGAAAATGAATGTTGCTTGAAGGTCGCCAATGGCGATAAAAGGGCTAAAGAAGAGCTTATCAAAAAGAACCTACGGTTTGTAGTAACGATTGCTAAAAAATTTGAAACAACAAACTTGCCGTTGGAAGATTTGGTAAATGAGGGTAATATCGGATTGATATTGGCCGCAGATAGATATGATGCAAAGACTGGCTTTAAATTCATTAGCTATGCTGTGTATTGGGTTAGAAAGGTTATATATGAATATATCTCCAATACATCCAAGATGATCAGGATACCCTGTAATAAGGTATCTAGCATATCTAAGTTCAACCTCAAAATGGATAAATTGGAACAACAACGTGGTAGACATGTGGATGCTATCGAAGTACTGGAAGAACTGGAAGGTATGGTACCACCCCAAGAAATTAAGAATTTTGAAAAATTCCTGAATCTCAAAGTCGATTCGTTAGACGGAGTGTTTTCTCATGGTGATAACGAAACATCGTTGTATGATGTAATTATGGATGAAAGTATGAGGTCACCTGATTTTTCTTTAACTCAAAAAGACGTTCAAAAAGAGTTAGATACCTTATTGAATGTGTTGAAACCTAGGGATAAAAAGATAATGATCAATATTTATGGGCTCAATGGCAGTGTACCCATGACGCTTGACCAAGTGTCACAAGAAGTTGGTCTGACTAGGGAAATGATTAGACAAATAAAAATTTCCTCCTTAGAAAAACTAAAAATAGGCGTTAGGAAGATCCTTTATTAGAATACCCCCCAAAACCATACCTCTAAAGTATATTTTTTCTTATTGTAAGATATTTATATAGTATAATATGTATTATATGAGCAAAGAAAATATAAAAATTAAACTACGCGAAGCCATAGATGAATTATTCAATATTAATGAAAAGCAAAAACATAGGCATAATAATAGGCTTAACCATAATGGGGGTAAGGATGGCCATGAAAAAAATAAAAATATCAAAAAACACACTGAGAATACTTCTGGGAAAAAAGAGTATGCTGATGTAAAAAGAGGTTTCGAAAAGTTGGGTGGACCCTCCATGGTTGATATCATGAAATTGATTGGTATAGAAGATGACGAAAAGGGTGTAAATCGTTCTTTATTCAGAAAGAAAGTCAAGCAAATTAAAAACGTTGAGACTGGATCATATTATCAATTCGATGATGAAGAATTAGCAAAGGTTAGATCGGCAATGGATATTAAATAATTAATTCAAACATATAAAAGACCCATAGGGTCTTTTATATTTTTATTCCAAAATTATTTGTATATTTGTGTTAAACCTGCTAGAATGGAACTTTTGGAAGAAGTTAAATTTAACATCCTAAAAACACTGTATATAATAGAACATAATAAAGATTTGAATAAGATCTTTAAGGGCTACTACCCCGACTTATCATATAACAGTTTAAGAATAATGGCTAAAGATGCTTCCCTAGAACCTAAAGTTCTAGAAATTAGCCAAAACATTTTTGACAGCATTATTAAAGAGAATAGTAAAATGCTGGAAAAATATGTGGAATTGAATCTCAAAAAAATAGCTCCAAAACCCTCTAAGTACTATGGTAAAGAAAAAATCCTCAAAGACATTATAAAGGCTGGTAAAAAAACAGATTTGGATCACGCCCTCTTTGCAATAAATGATCTTAGAAATATTACTGCAAGGCTAAGAAGAAAGTGTATAATTGATAAAACATCCCACCTCCCAATACTTACAAAAGAAGATTACAGGAATATTGCAGCTAGTGTTTCTACATTGCAAAAGAAGTTAAAATACATAACAAAAAAATAAGCCATGTTCAAATCAGACCAAGATTTAAGTAACCCCCAGTTCTTTAAAGGGCATACTCTGCCACAATTAATTAAGCTTAAAGAAAATCTTACAAGAGGTGTTTTTATTTTAGACATGTTGTATGCTGACAAACTCATGAAGGGAGAGTCAGAAGTTCTAGAGGATATTCAAAAAAGATTAAATTGTATTACCCACAATATCGATGTTGTTAAAGGTGTAATAGATGAAAAAGAATGTGCATTATTTGAATCTACTAAATATGCGAGATTTTCGTTGAATTAGTTTCTTTCTTCATAATCTCTTAGTAGATTTGTTTTCAAAAATTATATAAAAATGACTGCACAAAGTTTATTGGCTTATTGGTGGGTTCTTATTCCCATCCTAGTAATTTTATTACATAAACGTATTTTAAGAGTTTTATTTGGTATGATTATCATACCCGAAGACAAGATTGGTCTTGTGACCAAGAAATTTGTATTGGTCGGTAATAAATCTTTACCTGACGGACGCATCATAGCATCCAATGGTGAAGCAGGTTATCAGATCGATCCACTACCCCCAGGGTTACATTGGGCTAAATGGATTTGGCAGTATAAAATAGAACTACAAGGGTTCATTGCCGTAGGTAAAGGTAAAATAGGTTTAATTTCCGCTAAAGATGGGGCACAATTACCAAACGGGCACATCCTAGCGCCTAGTGTTGAATGTGATAACTATCAGGATTCAAGAGCGTTCATGAAAAATGGTGGACAAAAAGGTAAACAAACCAAGTATTTGAATACTGGTGTATATCGTATTAATACTCTTTTGTTCGAAGTTACGTTAGCTGATGTAACGGCCATCGAAGATGGTCAAGTAGGCGTTATAACTACATTGGATGGTGTACCACTACAAGATGGACAAATTGCAGGTAAACCTGTTGACGGCCATAACAATTTTCAAAATTTTGAAAAGTTTTTGGAAAATGGTGGACAAAAGGGATTACAGACACAATTCATTCTTGCAGGTTCTTACACAATTAATCCATGGGCTGTTAAACTTGAAACTGTACCCATGACTGAAATTCCAATCGGTAATGTGGGCATTATTATCTCCTATGTAGGAGATGAAGGTGAAGATGTAACAGGTAGTGATTTTAAGCACGGTAACATTGTTAAGAGAGGTCAGAAGGGTGTATGGGATACGCCGTTAGACCCAGGAAAATATCCTATCAATCCTCAAACAACCAAGATGCAAATTGTGCCAACCACAAATCTTGTGTTGAACTGGGCTACAGGTCGTAGCGAAGCGCATAATTTGGATAAGAATTTAAGCACTATAACAGTGCGCTCTAAGGATGGTTTTACATTCAACTTGGATGTAAGTCAGATCATACATATTCCTTCCACTGAAGCGCCAAAAGTAATTGCTCGTTTTGGTAGCATTCAAAACTTGGTTTCTCAAGTGCTTGAACCCCTCATCGGTAATTATTTTCGTAATAGTGCTCAAAACAGCGATGTAATCGCATTCCTAGGAACTCGCCAAGAAAGACAAGCTGATGCTAAAGAAATGATTGGAAGAGTTGTTGAACAATATAATGTTCATGCTGTTGATACATTAATTGGGGATATTACACCTCCATCAGATTTGATGAAAACATTAACTGACCGTAAAATTGCTCAAGAACAGAAATTAACATATACAATTGAATGCGAAGCTCAGAATGAACGTAAAAATTTAGAAGCTGCTAAATCGCTATCTGATATTCAGATTAAAATGGTTACAGCTCAACAATCTGTTGAAATTGCTCAGAGAGAAGCCGAGTCAATTGTTAAAAAGTCTGAGGGAGACGCAAAAGCAAAAATTTTATTGGCAGAAGCGGATGCTAAACAAATAATGTTATTAGGTGATGCGGAGGCTTCAAAAATTGAGGCAATAGGTAAAGCAACGGCTCAATCGTTTACATTACAAGTTGAAGCAATGGGAAGCACACAATTTGGTAATTTGAAAATAATTGAAAAAATAGCAGAGGGCAAAATTAAAATAATCCCAGAGATTATTTTTAATGGAGATGGGAATAATTCCAATCCTATAACAGGCTTATTGGGGTTTGAACTACTTAAAAAAATAAAGGATGGAAATAAAGAAGTCTTATAATTTATTCTCATTATAAAAAAAGCCTCTTAGAATTAATTCTAAGAGGCTTTTTTATAGAAAACCCTTCCTATTTCCCACCCTATATTTAAAAAAGTGCTTATTTCGTCAAATTTTATTTGTTTATTTAATTTTAGTTTTTCATTTGTCAACCATCTAGTTCCGTTCTGGTTGTTACGTTTTTCAATAGGTCTTCCAATCACCCACCCTATATTTAACCAATAATTTAATGTTTCTTTTTTTATAGTTTTTATTTCGTTAGAATTTTTATTATAAATGAATGTTTTTTCATAGTTAGGATTGTTCACTCCTTTGGCAAGATTATTCTTCTTTCTTGTTTCACTTAATCTTATATTAGATTCTTTTTTTCTAGCAATTCCCTTTGTGATGTGTTTATATGTTCCATCAATGAATTTTGGATTGTCTACAGAGACCCAAATTTTATTATTAGTTTCATTAAAAACTAATGTTTTACCTTTACCAGCTGGAATTAGGTTTTCAGATATGATAATCGGATCATTCTTATCTAGCCTATAATATTTACCGTTTGAATCTTTAAACATCATTTTTCCTTTATTTGGGGTTATTAATTTACCAGATAAATAATCTGGGTCATTTTTATGAACTCTAAAATGTTTACCTTGATCATTTTTAACTAAAACAGTATCAGCACTATTACAACCACCTCCTATAATAAGATTATACGTGTCGTTCCTTTCTATAAATTCCCTATTAACCATTATTTTTTCGGCAATTAACATTTCCTCATTAGTATCGTAATATGTCAAAATTTTCTTCTCAAAACTATCTTTTCCTAATTCTTTTATCATCTTTTTTATATTCTTTCCAGATCCATAGTATCCGTCATTAATATTAGTTGTTTTGTGAGACCCAATATAAATCATACCATTTAATTTATTCGTTATTTGATAAAGAGTATAATACGTTTTTTCCATTTATTCCTTTATATATAAATATGTCAACTATTTACTAAGTTCTAGAACCGACATAGAATAGTTGGAATTTTAAATAATATTTTGTATGTTTGTTTTAAATCTTTTTATGAGTAATTATTTAAAATTGTATTGGTTCACAAGATTGGATTATATCCAAGCAATGTTCTTTGCTGTAGACGTTATTCTGGAATATTAATCGTATGCCATATTATAAATTGGTTCATTATCAAAATCCTTGAAGATGATTATCCTAGGGGTAAAATCACTATATTAAGCTCAACTATACCTAGAATTGCCGTAATAAGCCTTTTCTGTATATCGGTTATAGTTACTTGTTTGATTCCATCCAAACAGGAAGCAATGGTAATAATGGCTGGTGGAAAGACATTGAATTTTCTACAATCGGATTCTTCAATATCCAAAATACCTTATCAAGCAACAAAGCTTGTATCTGATTACATGGATAAGGTCTTGGAAGATATGAAGAAGAAGGAGGATAAATAAAGTTTGATTTTTCCGAACAAGTTTGTATATTTGCAACCTAAACAAAATACATGGAAAACACTACTGGCATTGAGTTAGCTGAAATATTGGGGAATTTTGTAAACACCTCAAATAGGGACAAGAGTAAAGAATTTATTGAAGGATTTTCTCGTCAGCATCGAACTCTCCAACAGTCATCATTTAGGCTTATTATGGAGTTAATCGAATTCATGGCCAGTGATAATTATAAGACTGATCTACGTAACGAAAGCAGTAAAGCTGTCGCTAAGAGATTAATCAACGGCTTTGAAACTGAATATCATAAAGAACTCAAAAGCCAAGGCGTTTCAGAAAGAAATATCGAATCATCCACTGGTGAGCATTTCTTACCCTCCAAATTCTTACAGTTTATTTAATCGTCTTCATATGTCAATAAAAACTCGCTGTATACCAAGTAAGGAGTTCCCATTAGCGTATCAAACATACTTGAACACTGTGGGGTCTGAAAAAGCTGCGCAAGAATTAATGAGAGAGTTAGAAAAAGAATTAGAAAGAGGTCTCAATTATTTTTGTTGTTTAAGGGTGATTGATCATTATTCCAAAATATTAGGACAAGTAAGTAAAATGAATGATAAAAAAATTATGGCTGACATTGCAAGAAGATATCTATCTATTTGTCGTGAAAAGATCAATAATCAAACCACTACAAAAGTAATAAAAAGTTTTTCTAGCAATGTTATAGTGACTGCGCATAAAAAATTTACAAAGGAAATTAAAGGCTACCGCCCATATCCATCGATTCAACGATTTAGAAAAGCTTAGTATTAATATAAAATAAAAAAATGAAACTTATTAATGTAAACTGGTACAGTATTTTTTATTGGTTAAGCATAGCTGATAACGCAAGAGATTTCTTTATTACTTTTATTACTATTTTCACTGTAATTTCTGTACTTGCGACTATTTGTTTTATAGTAGGTCGTGACGAATGTATGGAATGCCCAAAAGATGGTCTTGGCGAAAGATCTAAAAAATGGATGTGGTGGGCCTATCCATTTATGATTTTATTTTGGGCAATGTATATTCTTACACCCTCAAAAACAGATACAATGCTTATAATTGCTGGTGGCAGTGTAGGTAATTTCATAACGAGTGATTCATCTAGCAAACAAATTCCTTCTGATATTACAAAATTTTTGCACTTACGTCTTGAAAAATATGTTAGTGATTTAAGTAATTCTGATAGAGAAGTCATAGGTATTGCCCCCAAAACTAATAAGGAAAATTTTTTGGACAAGGCTAAAGATTTGAGTAAAGAGGAATTGATTGACTACTTGAAGAAGGATACAACATTAAAATAATGGAAACTACTTTACTAATAACAAAGGATGAGTTTTATGAAAAATATAAACCTCAGAAAAATCATCTAGACGATACTGCTAGTTGGGATGGCATATTGTACGAAATTTTTGATGATGAATTATTGTATTGCTTTGAATTAGCCCAAAAAGAGAATAGAGTTTGGACTATACTCGAATGTAAAAATGAAGATTGGGAACCTGACGAAGAGGAAGATGATGAAGAGTTGGACCCTGAAGAGGAAGAGGAAGTTGAAGCCATATGTATGCGTATTATGTCAGGGTTTCATTATGGGGATCGGTTAGGGTTTATAGTTACTAAGAAATCATACTACCAAGATATTGAAGTTAAAATTGATTTATGAAAGATTCATTAGGTGATAGAATTAAGGAATATGAAACAGCTTATAGGATTAAATTACCTAGAAGGACATATGCAATCCTGAGAATTGACGGAAAATCCTTTCATACGTGGACTAAAGGCTTGGATAGACCTTTTGATAATGATCTTATTCAAGACATGGATGAAACTGCTAAGTATTTATGTAAGAATTTAAGCGGTGCTAAATTTGCATATGTTCAATCAGATGAAATCAGTATATTGTTAACTGATTTCGATGCTATTGGAACCCAAGCATGGTTTGATAACAACGTACAAAAAATGGTTAGCGTAGCTGCATCCACGGCAACAGCCATTTTTAATGAACTAAGAAGCCAAAGGTTTTTAACACGAGACGCTTTCGATAATAGATATGTCCAAAAGCCAAAACTAGCCATGTTCGATGCTCGTATTTTTATTATCCCTCAAAGGGTTGAGGTTAGTAACTATTTTATTTGGCGGCAGCAAGATTGTACTAGGAATAGTATTTCCAGCGTTGCCCAATCCTTATATCCTCACAAAGAATTACATGGAGTTAATTCTGAGGCAAAACAAGAATTAATTTTTCAGAAAGGCATTAATTGGAATGATTATCCAGCTAGGAAGAAAAGAGGTGGGTTTATCGAAAGGATCACCTTTGTGAATGGACAGGATGTAAGAGATATACCAAATCAAGAAATAGCATTAACTGATACAGTTAGAAATAAGTGGGTCAGTGTTGAGTGCCCTATTTTCACACAAGAAAAAACATTTTTAGATAATAGAATACCAGAAAATAAATAATATGAAAAAATTAATGGCTCCTTGGAATAGAATGACAAGAACGCGACAATTTTTTTACTTATTGTTGTTATCAATACCTCTCTTAATCCCTATAGAAAATGTATTTCAATGGCCACGATCAATGCGAATTTTGTTGGGTGTTGAGAACATATTTTTCTTCTTATTATTGGGCTATGAAGTATATAGGTTTGTATTTTTAAAAAAAATATAATGGAAACTGAAACATTTAGAGTATTAACATCGGAAGGGGATCATGAATATAATATTATTGTAACTAAAGATACGGTAATAAGATTTGATATATTCGCATCCAATAATGATTGTTGGCGTGAAGAAACGAAAGGAACATTATTTTTTACCATCACTGATACTGGTGATAATATTTCATTTGATAAAAAAATAAAAAAACTGGAGTATGATGACGTATTGTTGGTAAGAATACTTCTTAATTTTATAAATTATTATGATACTGCCAATGGTATGGTAGAAGGAAACTATAAAATAGTGGAAGAAACAATTTTAGCTCAATTATAATTTGTAATTATGGCACAGTATAGAGTTTTAGAAGAGAAAAATGGGTTTTACCATTTTTATCATGTACAAGTAGATCTCAATCTTATTATTTTTAGTTGGTGGAGTACTCTAATTACTTTTAACTCAATGTCGTCGGCAGAAGAGTATATCAACAAATGCTTACAGCCATACGTTTGTACAATACATAAAGTGACATAATATGGAAAACAAATTACTTTGCTATCCTGTAATGCTTCCTACTAATGATCGCCCCCCCTTCTTTAAGGAAGAGAATAACCCTTATTTCGATAAGAAGTTAAATTTGAATACCGATAATGAAATAGAAACAGAAGGGAACCAACACCTATATTTAGTTTCTGATAGAAAAATTGGTTATAATGATTGGGCAATGTTTGATAGTAAATCGTTAGCTAAACCATCACACGATGAAAATTTGTGGGGGTTTGTTAGTAATAAAATGAAGAGACTAGAAGCCACTACAGATCCTTCACTTGGTCTACCTCTCATACCTACCACATGGCTAGAGGACGAATGGATAGGAAAGCAAGGGGAGATTAAGGATGTATATATTGAACTACATAATGATGGTAACATTAGTTTAGTTCTAGGAAACGCTTATACAGGTCAAGTTATAATCCTTCCTGTAAAGGATAGTTGGAATAGAGAACAAGTAAAAGCCATAGCTTATGAGGCATTCGTCAGAGGTAGTGTGCATAAGGCTGACATAGCTTTTTATGCTTGGTTTGATAAAAAATATTAACAATGACACATAAAGTAGAGCCTAAATTAAGCCAAGATAAGATGTTTATTAAAGAAATAATTCCTTATGACTTTACAGAATACATGGGCCAATATGCTTTGGAGATAAAATACACAAATGGTAAAACAGATATGTTTACCACCAAGTCAATTCATTCAAATATGTTTGGAAGTCATGACTTTGAAACATTGGAAGAACTGAAAACCTTTCAAAAATCTATCAGCTAAATAAATAAATTAAAATAAAATATGAAAGTTAGTAAATTGAAACTAGGTCAAATTGTTTATCACTCGGATATTTATTGGGGCCGTGAAGAGATGAAGATTGTGGGATTAAGAGAAACCCAAGTTGAGCTTGAAGGAGATTACTCAGGCGGCACACATCTTGTGAATCAAAAAGAATGGCATCCCATTGATGGAATATTACTAACCAAAAACGAGGTAGCATTAGTCGTACCAACCCCAACCCCAACGTTAACAATACAAGAGTTAAGAATTGGTAATATATTGAAGCTATCTACATTTGCGGAAAATCCAATAAGAAGGATTAAAGATGTAATTGGATACAATTTCAATACAGAACGTCTGGAAATTGATGCTGTAGATGTCAAACATTATGAGCCAATTGTGCTAACCGTAAGCATATTAGAAAAGTGCGGATTTACCCAAGAAGGTAGTGAAGCTGGAGATGATGGCGCTATGGAATTGATAAGCAACCCAGCTGGGGATGAAATTTCATTTTTATGGGCACCTACAGAAGGCCAATACACAGATAAGGATGCACTAGGAATGTGGCTTAGTAGAGATAATGGAAATGAACAATTTAAGGTTAATATTAATATAGTTCATTATTTACATCAGCTGCAGAATTTATATTTTGCTTTGCTGGGTAGAGAACTACCTATAAAAGAACTATAACACCATGAAGATAATATTTCTGGATATCGATGGTGTCTTAAATCATGAAAGATTTTATAAAGAACGCCATATAAAAAAGAACAAAACATTCGATAATTTACCACATAGATTTTCGCAAATTGATCCAGAATGCGTTCAAAATCTAAACTCCTTGTGCAAGGACACCCAAGCAAAGATTGTAATTTCTTCAACATGGAGAAGTGATGGTATTGAGCAGTGCAGAAACGCACTTGAATTTCACAAATTCAAAGGAGAAATATTGGATATCACACCAAATTTACGTAGTGATAATTGTCTTAGAGGCAATGAGATATTAACTTGGGTTAAAGATAATGAAGCGTTGGTCGGTCCCTATTATCAATTCACTGAATATGTCATATTGGATGATGATTCTGATATGTTATATTGGCAAAGGAATAATTTCCTTTTGATTGATAGATTTGTAGGACTAACAATGGGAAATGTTTTTCAAGCAAAAAAAATTTTAAATAACGGTAAAATACTTAACTCTAACGAGTTATAGTAAATAAGTTTTGCTATAGTAAAGAAGTTTTGTTATATTTGCACTCGATGACAATCCAGTTAGAAATACTTCAATTTAATTATTGGGAACATTTCAAATACTCTAAGGACTTAGCATTGATTTATAGTCCAGAAACACCAAAAAGGAGAGAACTTGATAGAGTCTTAAACGAACTGATAACAAAAATAAACACCTTAAAACATGAGCAAGAGTCAAGAAATACAAGCCCAATTACAGAAACCCATTAAAGTTGGTGATTATGTAGATGTTAGGGTGCCATATAAGAAAATTGGTTCGGTTAAGGTTAAGGGTAAATTTGTTCAGACATCTACGGATACTGTGTTTTATCTTAGTGGCGATATACTAAAAATTATCGATAGCCCAGTTCATGGATTATGTTATGACATTGAGAGTTACAGTCACAGTATACCTTCTGAAATTGCTTTAAAAGGTTATGAATATGATGATAAAGTTGTTAAGGCTGAGTTTGTTAAACAAAACACATTCGCATGCGGTGCAAATCCATTTAAACGAACCGTTGATGTTAGATTTTATAACAACTCAATTGAAAGTATATTGAGCCGTGGTGGATATGGTAGAAAAAGTGATTTATTTAACACCCCAGATTATAATCATTTCGACAAGAAAGAGGACGGAGATCATTTTGGTAAGACGTATGGAGGAATTAATTTCAACCCATATGTTACGACATCAGAAGGTGTAAAGTATTATCAAAGACCATTGGTATGGACGAAACATGAAAAACAGCTTCTAATCTCCAGTATATACAATGGTATTGAAATAGGTAAATTCTTATTTAAATATCATGCTTGGGCGCACATCGAAAAAGAAGTCATCGAGACAGGGCATGGCTTTAATTTCGATTGTGTAGATGGCAAACAACGGTTTCACGCTATATTAGAATTTGTACAGAATAAATTCCCTGACGAATATGGAAACTTTTTTGAGGATTTATCAGCAAATGCTCAAAGAAGGTTTTTAAACTACGATGCTTTGACCGTGGGTGAATTATCTGAGTCTGCAAGCGAGGAGGATGTGTTGACCACTTTTTTAACCCTCAATTTCACTGGGGCACCAATGTCCGAGGAACATATAGAATATATCAAGGGGATTCGCTTCTAATCACCTTTAACTCGTGAAATCAATTAAATTTTAATTATGGAATATAACCTTCAATCAGATGTCCTTAATGTTAAGGCATCCACGATTGTTAGAATGTCGGAAGTATTAACTGTGATAACCCAAGAAGGCCCAATAGATTTGACAGTGGATATAATATCAGATTTTGCCAGCATACCACCAAACTATCATGAAGTATTCATAAATGTATTAACAGCCAAATATTACAACAAAGTATCTTTCGGAACAAATCCTTTTAGTGAGTGTAAGTTACAGGCTAAAAGGAAATGGTATGAATTTTGGAAAATAAAATGGTTGCCAATTTAAACTAATATAAAAAATAACAAAAAAGAGCAACCAGACTTATAAGTTCATTCCATAAAGACTATTTAATGTGTTTAATTTCATTAGTTCAGACACGACGACTGAAAGCCTATCGCCCTATATTAGAGGGCTTTATTTTAGATTTTGGTTATACTTATTATCATGCTATTTTATCGTGGTGCGGAGTGCTAGATAAGGGAGATAAATCAGAACATTTTTGGGAAGTTTTCATTATCAAATATAAAAGAAAGACAATAGGGATATGTGGCCTTTATTCATTGCACCCAGGATCTACAGATCAATTGTGGCTAGGGTGGTTTGGTGTTTTAGATGAATATAGAAACAAAAATTTAGGTACTCTTGTTCTCAATCAATTGGAAGAAAAAGCAATAAAGGAAAATTGCACTGAACTATGTGTTTATATCGATAAAAATAAAAAGCCGTTAAACTTCTATCACAAGAATGGATTTATTGATGCTTCTACAGTAGGAGAATATACAAAGGAAAATGGTTTACCGATTGAGTACTTTGAAGATAAAGAAGATTTAGTTTTAACAAAGGGATTAAAATAGAATTTTATAATGTCTACGTCTGAAATTAAAAATATCAGTAAAACATTGTGTGTTTTATTTGCCGTGTACGTGTTACTGTTTCATTTTTGGCAAACAATGCAAATACTGGGGTTAGTATCGTTTATTGCTATCATACTAAGTATAGCCGTTAAGATATTTTATGGTAAAATAAAGGATTTGTTTTGATATTTAACCAAAAATATTTAGTATATTTAATCAAATAAGCGTTATGACACAAGAGCTAATTTCTAACTGGTGTATCCAACAACATGTAAGAACATGTTACATGTATTCTGAATACTTGCCATACGAATTTCATTTGCGTATGGTTGTAAATGTCGCAAAAGATTTTATCGATTTGTATTTGGATAGTACTCTGTCTGGTATAAATTATAATCGGGAGAAACGAGAATATAACAGGGAAATAATTATACGTGCATGCTGGGGCCATGATTTAATTGAGGATTGCAGGGTGTCTTACAATGATGTGTTTGGCCATTTGGGTGAAGAAGCCGCTGATATAATATACGCAGTCTCTAATGAGAAAGGTAAAACTCGTGAAGAAAGAGCCAATGATAAATATTATGCTGGGATAGTTAAGATCAATGCCGCTGTGTTCGTTAAGTTATGTGATAGAATTGCAAATGTGCAATATTCCAAGATGACAAAAAGTAAAATGTTTACTACGTATCAAAAAGAAAACGCACACTTTATCTCAAAGTTGGGATTCGGCGAGGCAAAACACCATTCCAACCAATGTTTGAATATTTAAATAATTTATTTATTAATTAAAAACCCTTCTTATGTGGAGCGATATTAAAGAAATTCAAAGTACTGATACTAATGTTAAGAAATTTGTCTTCACTAAAGATTCAGCAGTTGCCGAGTCAGTGTTATACAAATATCCAACATATGAGGACAGAACAGTTATTTGTTGTAGTACTCAAAGTGGTTGTCCAGTGGGATGCAGATTCTGTGGCGCTGGAGATAACTTTGTAAGGTCTTTAACAAGTGAAGAAATAATTTCACAACCAGTTCACCTTCTGGAAACTACTAACGTTGACGTTAAGGATATAGGTAGACTTCAAATTATGTTTATGAGTATGGGGGAACCTTTCCTTAACTTCAAGAATCTTAAAATTGCTCTTAACAAACTTCATGAACTGTATCCCAACGCAGCACTATTAATAAGCACATCTGGGCCTGATGTAGATTCATACGATGAGCTAATTTCGTTATCGGTAGAAATACCTAAAATTGGTCTACAATTTTCCGTACATGAATCTTCCGATGAAGCTCGGAATAAACTCATTCCTTTTGCTAAAAAATTAACTTTAAGTAAGATAGCTGAAGTGGGTACAAAGTTTCATTCTACTACAGGCCGAAAAGCATTTTTTAACTATTGTGTGCATGAGAAAAATAACACCCAAGAGGATGCCGATAGATTATTGGAATTATTTAACCCAACTCACTGGGAAGCCACTATATCTGTAATATGTGAACGTGATGAACATATTGCTGCAGCCAATAAAAGGCAAGAAGAATTGGCGCTTGATTTTACAACTGAATTGGCTAATAGAGGTTTTTCTACTCGTGTCTTTAATCCAGCAGGTCAGGACGATATAGGCGGAGGCTGTGGGCAATTATGGTTTGTCCAAGAATGGATGAGAAATAACCCAGATAAAGCTAAGCCAAGTATTGGTCGCGGAAAAGAAATTATTCATTGCCCAGCATAATAATTAAATTATGAAACATAGAGGAGGTTTTTGAGGCTATACTAAAAAGTTAAATTAAATTTATTAAAATGCAGTATAAAAGAAACCGATACCCTGATAACGGCGTGTATGCCAGTATTGATGATTTTACCAACCCCATAATTACAGAAAAAATAAATTCCTACGAAGATCTATTTTTTGTAAAATCACTGAAAGACAGTTGTGATTATAACGGAATTAAAGATGTTGAATTGAGAATTCCGTGTATGTTTCAGCAACAGCATGATCGTAGGTTTTCAGACAACCAATCCTTTGAATTGAAATTGGTATGTGATTTCATAAACTCTTGTAACTTTGGTAAGGTACATGTTTTCCATCCTCATAGCGATATCACACCAGCACTTCTAAACAATGTGCGAATTATTGATAATAGCAAATTTATCAAAACTGTTCTTTCAGAAATACCACCAAAACCTATTTTGCTTTCCACGGACGCAGGATCTTACAAATGGATCAATAAGCTAGCCGATATTATATCATTCGATGGTGAGGTATATGGAGCCAATAAAGCCCGTGATCCTCACACGCATAAGCTCACACAAGTTATTGATCGGCAAGATTTCCAAGGTAAAGACATTTTAATTGCGGATGACATATGCGTGGTTGGAGGGACGTTTTTGGGCCTTGCAAAGATGCTTAAGGATCGCAACGTGGGTAAATTATATCTAGCTGTAAGTCATATGACAGTTAAGAATCCCAATAAAGAGTTGGAGACATTATACGAAACGGTATTTTGTACCAATAGCAAATATGACGAATACGATTTAAACAATCTTACAATAATAAAACTTTTTTAACCCCAAAACATGAGCAATCAATCTATTAATTGGCAATTAGTGTCAGACATTATTAACCCATTTTTATTATGTGATGGGTACAAAACTTCTCACCCCCCTCAATATCCTGATGGTACAACATTTGTGTGTTCAAACTTTACGCCCAGAAGTAATAAGTATGCTCCACAAGGTTGTGAACAAGTAGTGTCATTTGGTCAACAAATGACAATGATTGAAATACATTCTCTCTTCCAGTATGGGTTTTTTAGTAAACCAAAGAATGTAGTTTGCCAAGAGATCAAAAGAGAATATTCTTTGCTTTTGGGTGTTAATTATGATGTAAGTCGTATTGAACGGTTACATGACTTAGGGTATCTACCCATTGAAGTGAAAATATTGGAAGAAGGTACATTGGTTCCAATTCGCGTTCCAGTATTAACGATAAAAAATACACACCCAGATTTTTTTTGGGTTACAAACTTCCTTGAAACAATCATCTCTAACTTGCTGTGGAAGCCAATGACTTCTGCAACTATTGCACATTCTTATCGTAAACTTTTGTCTTATTGGCAGCAAAAAACTGACATAGGAAGAGCGTGGTTTGTGGATTGGCAGGCGCATGATTTCAGCATGCGTGGAATGGATGGCATTGGACCATCAATAACTTCTGGATTGGGTCATGCCACATCATTCATGGGATCTGATACACTGCCAGTTATTAATGGTGCTAGAAAATACTATAATGCACAAGGTCAAGTTATTGGTACCGTACCTGCAACTGAACACAGCGTAATGTGCGCAGGTAAAAAAGATGATGAAGTAGAAACAATCCGCAGACTGTTCACTATATATCCTACAGGTATATTGGGTGTTGTAGCTGACACATGGGATTTATGGAAAGTCTGTACCCAGCATGTTCGTACACTGAAGAATGAAATTTTAGCTCGTGATGGTAAATTGGTTTTACGTCCTGACAGTGGTAATCCTGTTGATATAATTTGTGGTCACAAAGAGTTTACTATAGTTGACGGTAAATATTATACCCTAGATAATAGATTCATGCCAGATAGGCTTATCGAAGAAAAAGATATCCCAGCATGCAAAGGAGTTATTGAATTGCTATGGGAAGTCTTCGGCGGCACTATTAATGACCAAGGTTATAAAGTCTTAGATACGCACATTGGGGCTTTGTACGGAGATTCTATCACGATTGCACGTGCCGAAGAAATTTGTCAGCGCTTAGCAGATAAAGGCTTCGCTAGCACCAATATTGTATTGGGTGTGGGTAGCTTTACATATCAGTTTAATACACGTGACACCTTTGGGTTTGCGATGAAGGCTACTTTCGTCATCGTAAACGGTGAAGAGCGTGAAATATTCAAAGATCCCATAACTGATGACGGTACTAAAAAATCAGCAACAGGATTGGGAAAAGTGATTGGGGAAAGCGGTACTTACGAACTGATTGAAAAAGTTAGTATGGCCGAAGAAAAAGAGGGTGCATTAAAAGTATTGTATAGGGACGGTGAGTTTGAGAATATCACTACTTTTGAAGAAATTCGCAAGAAACTCATAATCTAATTATCATGACAACTGCTACTTATAAGGATTGTATTGTTGCAATACTGGGTAATGGCGAGGGCATCCTAATCAAAGAAAGTAGTAATGTAGTATTACGTTTAACTGGAATTGATAAGCTTCTACGTGATGAGACGAGTAATGAGATAATTGAAAAGACTATCACATTAAATGAAATATTGGATCTTGATAATAACAATAATTTAGGTGTAGTGAGTAGTAATATGGAAGAACAAGAGAAGGTGTACGTGTGTGATATAGTACTAAGAAGTTGGCAAGATAATACTCCAAATAGTTGCGATTGGAATTTGGAGTTTGACTTGGAGAATAAACGTGAATTAATAATACCTGTCTGATGGACGAAAAACAATATTGAATGGCATAAAAAAAATACTTTATGAAATACGTAGTTTTTATTATTTGGATGTTCGCCACTTTATTTTTAGTTGCTAGTGTTATAGGGATGTTCTTACTTATAAATAGTGAAAATGGATATACTATTGGTAGAAGAAGCACCTGGATGCAAATAGGTATGGATTTAAAAGATAAATGTTTAAAATCGTAAGCGTTATGAAATTTATATTTTCGATATCTTCGACATTATCAATTATAATGTTACTTACCCTAGCAGCACTAATTACCGTAATAGCCGAACAATGGAATAATTATGACCATACAATGGTTAAAAGAACCTTTAGGGTTGAATTGGTGAACGGAAGTGTTAAGACTGTTACATATAAGCTTCCCATCTACACAGATGTTTCGACATATGGATCAGATGGTGGGTATCGTTTTTCATATTGGGAATATGGTATTGGTGGTCATATTAGGATGGAAAGAACATTATTAAATGGCGTCGTTTGGTTTGACGAAATTAAATAAGAACTATGGCTAAAGGCGATGCCATAGAAAAATAGGAGCAACGAAATCTTGAATGGGTACAGGAATGTTTAAGGAAACAAAAATAACTTTATGTATAAAGAAATAGATGGGGATCTAATTGTCTTGGGGCGAAACGGGGCTTTCGATGTAATAGGCCACGGCTGCAACTGCTTCTCCAAGATGGGTGCGGGTATAGCACCACAAATGGCCAAGGCTTTTGGTTGCGATGTATTTGAGATGGAAACTTGGGGCGAAACTATTGAAAAATTGGGTTGTATAGATTATCACACATTTGTTCTTGGATCAAACGCCATGTGGGATCTGTATGATGCAGATAATACAGAGGATGAACCTGAATTGACGGTGGTTAATTGCTACACTCAATACAAATATGGTCAGAATCATTCTGATGGTATTAAGAAACCACTGGATTATGAAGCCCTGACATTGTGTATGAGAAAGATAAATAATATTTTTAAAGGTAAGCGCATTGGGTTACCCAAAATAGGCGCAGGGCTTGCGGGTGGTTCTTGGGCTACTATAAAAAAAATAATCGAAGCTGAATTAAAAGATTGCGATGTAACAATCGTCATATACAATAAATAAACTAATAGATTAATGAATAATTACTTTGAGCCGCCCATGAATATTTCTAATAGAAGTATTGATAAACAATTCGTTTTCTTAGCAGGTACGATAGAACAGGGAAATTCTATTGATTGGCAGCTTCAAGCAAAAGATTTCTTCTTATGTAAAGGTTGGGGTGTTTTTAACCCACGTCGAAAAGATTGGAATGCTAAACTGGAACAAAAGTTTGAAAACCCAGCAATGTTTCAACAGGTTAATTGGGAATTGGATGCCTTGGAGAAAGCTGATTTTATTTTGTTTAATTTCTTACCAGAAACGGATAGTATTATAACAATGTTAGAATTGGGTAGATTTTCACATTATAACAAAATATCGGTTGTGTGTCCTGAAGGATATGCTAGAAAAGCTAATGTGGATATTTTCTGTAATAGGTATAACATTCCGTTGTATGATAGTATGCAAATTTTTAAGAGTTTTTTTGATATGAGGAGTGATTTTAAGGTTTTCAGATGATATTTATAAGAAAATCATTATGAAACTTAAGTTAACAGAAATTCAAGTTCTGGGTATTCTTAGACACGTCTTAACCTTTGGTGGTGGTATTTTGGTTGCAGAAGGTACTATTAGCAGCGCCCTTGAAACTCAAATCATTGGTGGTATTATAACAGTAGTTGGTGCAATATGGTCAATCGTTAGTAAGCCATCCCCTACACCTCCTACACCTCCTACGCCACTTTCAGGAACAACAGTTTAATTATCCAGATTAAAATTTAAAGCCCAAAAATTTTTGGGCTTTATTGTTTTTAGCCATAGCATTGTGTATAATTGTAAAATTATTTTTTGATATTTATTTTTTAAATAAATAAATGAAGAGATATTATTACGATGGAGTATTAAAATTAACTAGCAAAGTACTGAATACTTGTATACGTTTTAAACTATGGGGCTGGGCAAAAAATTTAACTAATTTTAGAAAAAAATACCTCAGCCCAGCTATGAGAATTGAAGTTAAAAAAGAGAGACATTAATATGAAGATAGTTTACAGCAATAGAGACAGAGACAAAATTACTTTTGAGGATTTAGATAACACAGTTAGAATGAGTGGTTATTTTGAATTAGGTATGAGGTATGGCTTTGAAGAGCTAGAAGGTGGGCGAAAAATCACCATGATAGACCCTAGCGGTGGTCCTTATATCTTATTAGGCGATAATTTAGTGGAGTTTTTTAATGATTCTACTAATAGATTAATTGAATCAATAGATATTCAAGAAGGTTATATTTTGTTCACTTTAAAAAAATAAAGTTTGGAAATGTTAAAACTTATTGTAGATTTGTAGTCTAACAAAACAAACACATACAACATGAAAAAATTTATTATTCCATTACTATTTTTATTGACAGTAGGCTGTTCTCAACCACAGCAAAACGATGTCAATATTGACGTAACCCCCAGCAATGTACAAGGGTTTAATGTTAGCAATTTTGCGCAACTATTAAAGACTACCAAAGACCCACAAAGTCTTGAGCAAGCTCTTAATGCACCAAACAACAGCATTAACAACTTGGACCTAAATAACGATGGTAAGGTAGATTACGTAAAAGTCGTTGAACAGCAAAATGGTACACTACAAGTGGTCGATGATTATTCCAGCACACAGTCAGCAGTTGTAGCTACTATGAATATTAATCAACAAAGCAATACTCTAAGCATTAACGGTAATCAGACCTATTGTGGTAATGATTATAGTTACCAATCTCATTTTAGTGTGGGAGACTATTTAATGATGTCTTACCTCTTAGCCCCACATCATTACTATACCCCTTTATATCACTACGGTTATTACCCATCATCTTACCACCAGACTACAATCGTAAGACGAAGCTACAGCCCATCAGGAAGATCTAGCCAATCTCGTAGTGTAAATTCAGCGCCATCCAGAAGCTCATTATCAAGCCCAACTACAAGTCAAAGATCCTTTGAATCAAGAAATTCATCTGCGCCAGTTAGAAGTGGCGGATTTGGTTCAAGCCATACGTCTAGCTCTAGTGGAAGCAGTTTCGGAGGCAGCAGCAGGAGTAGTTTCGGAGGTAGTAGAAGCAGTTTCGGTGGCGGCGGTGGACGTAGACGTTAATTAAATAACATTAAAAAAGTATTATGAGTATATTAGATAGATTATTCAGAGTGGGCGCTGCTAAAGCAAACACAGTAGTTGATAAGCTGGAAGATCCAGTTGAAATGTCCCAACAGATTTTAAGGGAGTTGAATGAACAACTTCAGAAGGGTATTGAATCAGAAGCAGAAATTAAGGCAATTGCCTTGGGTCACAGGGCTGATCAAAAAAGCAACTTGGACCAAGCGGAAAAATGGAAGGGTAAAACCTACACACTTTTGGATAAGGCTGAAGCCGAAACCGATCCAATCACCAAAGCGAATTTGAACAATCTGGCTGCACAATCAGCACAGTACAACAAAGACTTTCAAGCCCAAGCTGATCAAGCTGGTGGTAACGCTGATCGTGAAGATGCCGCCCTGAAAGTGATGGATCAAAAATTGACATCACTGCGAGACAACATTAACAAGACCAAAAATGATGTTGAACTCATTAGATCACAGCAAAAAACGGCTGACGCATCTGAAAAGATCAATAAAGCCATGTCTTCCGTGGATACCGATGGCCTTGTCCAAACAATGGCACGTATGAAAGAAAAAGTATCAGCAACTGAGTTTAGAGCGCAAGCTTATGCTGAAGTGGATAATTCAACGTTATCTACCCAAGAGCAAATCGATAAAGTCCTGACCACTGATTCTCCCACGTCTGCCTTGGAAGAATTGAAAAGACAACGCACAAAGTAATTTTTTAACCTTAGCAATTACGAAGTAGAAATGCTTCGTAATTGTTTTTATAAACTACACTCATGAGCCCAAATGATATCAAATCGTTTAAGTCTATCATAATTCTAAACGAATTAATTATCAATCATCGTGTCTTTGCAACAATTTTTAATGGTGCGGATGCGATGTTAGAGCCCCTATTTATTGACCTTCTTTCTAAAGGCTATATTCAGATAACTGCTGGCCGTTATGTTGAAACCACAAAAGGTGTGAACACTTTCAATAACTTTATGGACAGATATACTGAGTATCTGAAAGTATTTGATGTTTTCTCCTTTGTTGATCTGGAAGCTGGTGAATTTGCATTTGCCAAGTATTATGATTTCAACACGGATTCTGACTGGGATCAATTCAAGGTTAACCCAAGATTTGATGATGTTAGAATAGCGGTTGGTCTATTCAAGAAATTAAATCCCCATGAAATTGTTTTCATGTCCTTTGTCAACGAAAATAGGTTTGACACTGCCTCAACTGGTTGGCAGGTCGAGTTATTGTCAGACAATATTTGGAGTGAAATTGATAATATTGTCAATACAGCTATTACCCCAGAACAATTGGGCGAATCCACACTTTTGGATATCATAGAGCAAGGTAGCAAGCTAATGGTAGAACTTCTTAAAAAAGAAGTTGAGAGAGAGAAACTGTTGCAAACAACAATCGGCAATGACACCGACGAAGTTGAGGTTGAGGAATATATCACGTATGAATCATATTATGATCCATATTATGTGCCAGATTTTTGGTTGTTCCCATTGTTTATTTGGTAGGTTTAAAAGTATAACTATGAATTGGAACATCAGAACACTGCATGAATTCTTTGAAGAACATTTAATAAATGCAAGTGATCCAACAAGTAATTCATTCAGGAAATGGAGAGACTCTTTTCTTGACCGAAAATACAAAGGGGCCAATGCTATTGTTGAATATTTGCTCAAAGTAGATAGATATAAATATTTTGGTAAATCTGACAATTTAATTAAAACACTACATAATAAATTATTAGTAATTAAATGTTTGGATGAAAAAAATAAAAGATATTTGAGCGGATTGATATACCGTGATATGCTAGAAAGAGCAAAACGTAGCTTGCAAGAAGATCAAGACATTCTTAATCGAATTATCCGTTATATGTCCTATATGTATTGCAAGTTCACAAGAGAAAATATTTTACAAAGAGAGTATAAACAAAAATCTACGCATGAATAAGTTAAAGTTAACCATTGGGGATTGGTCTGAAGATGGTCATAATCACTACGAGGTATTCGTATATGAAAGTAATAAGACTGTTGAAGAGATTCAACAAGCTTATAAAGATTCTTGTAAGTTAACAGGTCTTTCGTTTAACGGTGGTGAAGATTACACTGGGCTTGAGTTACATTGGAATCATCCAGAGTTCGAAGCTAGGAAAATCGCAGTTAAATATCAAGATAGTGAAATTTCCAAATTGGCGGAAGAAATACTAAAAGCGCATGGTATTGATGTGTGGGAAGGATTTGATTTAACCGCATTCGAAGAAGGTGAAAACGCACCAGTAGATGGAGTAACCCATTTCATAGACTTGTGGCTTAAATTCGTTAAGCTGTCTTTACCAGATTTAGAATTGGAAGAAGCATCCTTCAAGAAATCAGAAGTAAAAGACATTCCAGCCATCAATGGATGGTGGAACCCAAATTTAAATAGTTCATTTGGTTACGGATTGTACGAGTAATTATGAATATAAAATCACCAGCACAATTAAAAGAAGCCATTCAAATGGCTGTAGATGGAGATAAAGATATAATCACCGATATCGGTGATTATATCACCTATAACTACTACATTTATGTTCACACCAAAGCCGATAGCCCTGAAGATATTGAGAACGAAAAAATCTATACAGAGTTTAAAATAAATCATCCTGATTTGTTTGCCGAAGTTGAGCTATGGGTTGATTATAAATTCAAAAAGTTTAAAAATGATTGAAATAGGTTATTTTGAATAGAATTCTTAATATTTATATACATGAATTCTATCAAAGGCTTATTGGCTCAGAAACTAAGAAGAAGATTATTAAACGAAAACTACTTTACTCAGAAGGATACAATACTGGATGATGTAGTTGAAAACGTTAAAGATCTGCTGATTAATCTGCGCTACACTGTCAAGTATAAATATAAGCTAAATTTCTTCGCTAATAAGCTAATTGATTCCCTCGTCCACTTCAAGTACGATAAACCCTCGCCAGAGGCGTTAAGGAAGGCTATATTAGATCTTAAAGCAGAATACGATGAAAGCCTTCTAAAAGAATTGGGGCTTATAAAGCTCCTTAAAAAGCTTTTTAACGGCCATGACCAAGAAAAGGCCGTTACTCATTATCTATTAGAGGTCCGAAGCAATATTAAGAGTATTGTTGAAAAGTACAAGGAAAGGATAAAGACCGATAAAAAGTACGAAATTATCAATAGTGTTAATGATGACACAGATAAGATAACCTACAATAAGTTTTTAAAAGAAAAGTATTACCTCCAAATTGAGCTATTAAAGCTTCAAGAGTGGGTAGTAAAGACTAATAAAAAGGTGTTGGTAATATTTGAAGGTCGTGATGCTGCAGGTAAGGGTAGTAATATTCAAAGCGTTACTGAATTCTTAAATCCCAAGCATTATCGTGTTGAAACGTTTGGTGTACCCACTCCAGAGGAAAAGAAGAATTGGTTCATGAGATACGAGAAAGCATTACCCAAAGAAGGTGAATTAGTCTTCTTTGATAGATCATGGTATAATCGTGGTGTTATTGAACCAGCTATGGGCTATTGTGATACAGAGCAATATGAGGCGTTTATGGGTAGTGTATGTGATTGGGAAAGGAATCTATTAAAGAATGGCATTCTTCTCGTTAAGATGTGGCTGGATATCGATAAAGCCAAACAAAAGGTTAGATTTGAATTAAGGAAGAGAGATCCGTTAAGATACTGGAAGTTCTCCAAAAATGATGGAGATATTTTGGAAAACTGGGATAAGCTTACACCATATATTGATAGGCTTTTAAAGGAAACCCATCATGAGGATATTCCTTGGAACATTGTGAATTCAGATGATAAACTGGGTGGCATATTGAATTCAATAAAAACAATACTGAAAGAGTTTGATTACGAGCATAAAGATCATGAGCTATTAGATTCACAAAAAAGCATTATATTTTTGGATATTCATGGTGTTCTTATAACGGACATTCGAAATGCTAGTAATGGACATCATGATTGCAACTATGGCTGGGATAAAGATTGTATAAACAATTTGAATCAACTCACAGATCGCACCAAGGCTAGTATTGTAATTATATCTGATTGCAAAAATCAAATGAAGTTCAAGGAACTAAAAACCTTATTACGCGATGCTGGTGTTACAGGTAATATTATGGGTAAAACTATAAATATTGATAAAAAATTGAGAGCTGAGCAAATCAACACATGGTTTGAAAGGAATGGCAGGCCACGAAACTTCGTTATTCTGGATGATAACGCTTATGATGATTACGAGTATTTCCCAGAAGAATTTATACAAATCAAAACTTCACAAGGTTTGTCACATGGAGAGCTAAATAAAGCCTTGAAAAAATTAGCATCCTAAGCTAAAAACACCGTATATTTGTATTCAAATAATTTTTAATATAACTATAATGGTTAACATCGCTAATAAAATAAGGATATATACTGAAATTAAAGGACCAATTTATTATGATATTGTATACGGTGCATTCAGTGAATGGTATTGTAGAATTGATGCACTCACAAGCATTATTTATGACACCTCTTTAATTGAAAACCCTTCTTCTATTCGTCGAACTATTAATGCAAATATTTCGCATAAAATGGTTTATGAAAAATCTTAACGGTATTATTTGGGTATGGGCTACATCAACAGATATCATGAATGCTAACGTTAAAAATTATATTATATATAATTTGGATAATGAAATTAGAGTAGACATAAACACTATAATCCGTGATAATATATTTGACAGACTACGGCTTAATCTTTTTTTTAAAATAAAATACAAACACTAAAGATTATGGAAAATAGTAGATATGATATTGGGCTCTATATTGAGGATAATATATACAAAAAGAACATAATAATAACGAATATTTTTGGAACTATGTGGGAGACCATTATTGGCGAAATACCAGACATTATAAATAGTAATATCACTAATGAGATAGAAGACAACTTATATAATAATATATTACATTAAGTCTATGATAATTATTCATGCTAATGCGGCGAGTCAATTCAGTCTTGCATATAAATATCTTATAAATAGCCCTTGGAAACAAGTTGAAGTTGACGTTTGGTATTCTATTTTTATTAGTACTAGTAACATTCATGAAACTATTGAAGTAAATATTTATGAAACGATTTTCAGTAAATGTTAAGTATAAGGAGAGTATTTCTAATAATATTAATATCCTTATATTAGGAACATCTAATCATTTAATGTATGAAAAATATTAGAAATCAAATTATATCTTATACTGAAAAATTATATCCAACCAATCTAGTAGGAAGTGATTTTCATATTACTCTGTGGGATACCATTTTTAGTGAAATACAAATTGAAATATGGGCTAATACTGGTAGTGAAATCGAAAATAATATAGTAGATAATATTTAATGTATGAAAAATATTCATGCTCAAATCGAAACATTTATATTATTTAATTTTGAGAAACCAATATATCAGCGAGTTGTGTTACACCAAAAACATCAGCATGCGCTTTCTTTTTTAAGTGATAATCTTATTAAGCATACTATTAATGTTCAGATTAGATTTGAGGTGTATAGGAACGTTAGTAATGGTATTAATACAGATATGTTACCAGAAAATAATTTTGGAGGTTTATAATAAATTGTGTATATTTGTAAACATAAATAATTTATGTCTCATACACCTATAACGATACCAGAACTGGAAAAAAGGATAGCATATCTAAATACTAAGTTTGGGGATAATTCCAAAAATCGTAGTCTTTTGAGAAAAATTAAGGTCTTAAATAGTATGATCATAAACATTAAAAATCCACGTATAAAATATGATAGGGTACATTTAACAAAAGATGGTAACCCCATAAAAACATTCGAACAACACGCAGAACATTTTATTTTAAGATTAAAGGAGCGATATGATTTGGATATAACCTTTGACGAGTACAATGATTTATGTAAAAATAAGGGTGATAATTACAACCCATTATATTGCCGTAACAGTTGTAAGAAAATAGGATATGTTTATATTCACGGTATTAAAGTAGTTGTTTTAAATTATCGCGCTAAAGATAAGGCTCTTAACACTATGACGTGTTATTCTACATGTTTTCCAGCTGATTCTATGGATACTATGGAAAACATTATAAGGACATGCTTTGGAAGCCAACAACCCAAAATTTTATTAATATACAAAAGATACCTAGAAGAAAAGAGCCTAGTTGAAAAAAATTTTGAGACCGATAGAGAAGCTCATACATATTATCATAATACTGGGTTAGAATTTGGTCGTGAACACTTCATTAATTATAGAAGCAGTGTAAGTGGTGGGAATCGTTATAACGGGCCAAATATTAATATTATTCTTTTAAAAACTCTGGACAAAATTTTCATACGTGAAAATAAAGGCGTATATTTGCAAACGGCTGTGAGTTAAAACATTGGTAACTATATACCTATTCACCCTAAAAAGTAAAATTATAAAATATGAAAATGAAACTTTTAGATTTGTTTTGCTGTCAAGGTGGTGCGGGTATGGGCTATAATTTAGCAGGATTTGATATTTTGGGAATTGACTTACATCCACAGCCTAAATATCCTTTCCCGTTTATACAGGCAGATGCTGTACAATATCTCCATGAGAATGGTCATTTATTCGATTTCATACACGCATCACCACCTTGTCAAGGATATAGCAATTTAACACCGACAGCGCATAAGGGAAATCACGAAAAATTGATAAGCATAATACGGGATGAGCTTATAAAGTTGAAAAAACCTTTTTGCATTGAAAATGTCGCAGGCGCAAAAAAAGAGTTAATAAATCCAATAATGCTTTGTGGCTCAATGTTCGGGCTTAGAACGCAAAGGCATAGATTCTTTGAGTGCAATTTTAAAATATCAGCACCAAGTATTTGCAACCATTCAGAATTACCATTACTCGTAACGACAGCAAGTAAAGCAAGTAGGGAGAAGAGGTTTAAGTTAGGTATGCAGCCTAAGACTGTCAAAAATTCAATACAAGCATACGGTATAGATTGGATGGATTTTAATGGACTGAAAGAATGCATACCACCTGCGTACACGAAGTATATTGGTGAAACATTTATTCAAGGGTAAATAAGTATATAGTTACCAAAACATTTAAGCGAGTAGTTATGCGAGTTTATATTCAACAAGAAAAGACAGCATCATATGGAAAGCAATTTCCTAGCGATATTATGTCCACTGCGTTTTATGGGTTTTCTCAATTAGGGAGTGACATATTCTTTTTTGAAGGAGAAAATATAGATGAAATACCACAAACAAAGATGCGGAAGGTCACCCACCAATTGTTATTGCATATGTTGAAGAAACATCTCGATTTCTTTCTAATTGTGGGATTGAAGTTCCAACACCAATAGATATTCCGAGAGAATTAGAAAGCTATGTCCATAGAAGTTTTGAGTATAAGCCGTTGAGTGAGTTTAAGAAAGAAACTACACTTCCAGTTTTTGTGAAACCACATTCTAAGTTCAAGGGGTTTCCTTCTGGTGTAATAAGAAACGCTTCTTCACGAAAGGAGTTGTTTAATACTACATATGATAACAAGCCTTTGGATCAAGATATGATCGTAATGACTTCTGAAGTAGTAGACATGCTGAGTGAATATCGATGCTTTGTGAAGAAAGGAGAATTGGTAGGAATTAAACACTATCAAGGTGATCATACTATTTTTCCAAAAATAGAAATTATAGAAAGCGCGATTTCGGATTTCAGATCAGCACCTTATGCTTATTCATTGGATTTTGCTGTAACACGTCAGACATACACAATAGGTGGAACATTTGGCGTTAAGCGTACTACTGAATTGATAGAAGCTCAGGATATGTGGAGTATAGGTCCATATGGGCTTTCACCAGATATATATGTTTCCTTATTAAAAACAAGGTGGTTTGAAATTTTTAAAAATAAATAACATTTAACGATTGTGAGTTAAAAGGATGAGCATAATCCGCTGGAAGTAGCCCAGATATACATGGGGGTGTGTACAAAAGAATGCACAGCTAATTCACAATCAAATTTTAAAGTTCTTTAAAATACCTGCTGATAAGCAAACAAGCAATAAATACGGTGAAGTAACATCGTACCACTATAAATGTCGTGGGTCAGGATAATAATCTATCCTTTATTGCTATTCACACCAATGAAGTTGTTTGTGGACAGATACCATATAAATGGTAAATCTAGGCTAGAGATATTACATTATGCCTTACTCTAGGATAACCTAAGGCTAACAGTATTTGCACTATTGGTAGTGGTGCGACAGGTATTTTAATTTGCTTAAACATTGAAACAACTTTAAATAATAAAAGTGCTGTAGGAAAAAATTTTTATTATGAATAATTTTATAATTAAACTCAAATGTTATTTTGGTCTTCATAAATGGATTAATATTGATAAAAGTCCACAGCCAAATCCAAAAGAAGGTGAGATGATTTGTTATAGCAACTTACATGAATGTAGCCATTGTAAGAAACAACAACCTTTGGGGATGGGTTGTGTTGTCTAAACGTAAAGCGATCTCAAAATTGTAATAATAAGAATAAAAATATTAACAAGCGAGGATACATCTTCTGCCGAAAGATTTTTAAAAAATCGTGACCAGAGGATGGATTTAACAGTGTATTTGGATGATGAACTACGTGAAAGTAGGATTTTAAAAACTCGTTATTTGGAGTTTCATTCAATAGTAAGGTTTCATCAATTATGTAGTGATAATATTAAAGATAGCTTCGATAGAATAATCTTTGTTATAAAAATGAAATAATGACAGTAATTATCGGAATCATTATCTTTTTAGCTATTTTAGTATATGGTTCATTTTCATGGGGCTATGTAACGTTTAAATTCTATACTTGGTTTATAATGCCTCTTTTCCCCATGTTTCCTTTTTTTAGTGTTATCCAATTCATTGGTATTTTTTTATTTTTATCTTGTATATTCAGAAGTTCCAGTTTAACTGTTAAAAGGGAATACCGAGACGTTAATCTTGAAACCTTTATGCTCATCATAGGGCCATGGATTACACTGCTATTGGGATGGCTATTTAAAATGACATTTCTTCACTAGAAATTTGTTTTATAACAATTTTTTTGTAAGTTTGATTACAAAAAATATATTGTATGTTATTTAATTGGTTTCGTCGCAAGAAAAAAAATATTCCCGTTCAGGATCAAAAGCTTTCTATAGAAAGTACTACACCTACTCACTACCCAGATATTCATAACACACCCGTATCTGTAATACCTGAATCACATCTACGTGCCGATATACCACATGCTGATATGCCATATCACCATGCAATTATTTATGGTCAAGATAATATCAATAATTTTGTTTATGGTAGACCCAGACCTATTTTGGAAGAGGATAATAGCGGCGATTTTGTAACTAGCGCGATATTGGGCGCAACTCTTGGTGTTGACTCAGGTGCCTTAATTGGTGGTAATTTATTGGGCGCTGAGATTGGTAGCATATTAGCCGATGAGATAAATCAAAATAATTTAGATAGCTCTGACGTTATTACACAAGATAGCGATGTACAAGACAATGTGCAAAGCGATACACAGAGCAACGATACACAGAGCAACGATACACAGAGCAACGATGATTCGTCTTCAGATTCATCTTCAGATTCGTCGTCATCATATGATTCTCAGTGAGAATATATCTTGACGATACACGGCCAACGCCAGATGATTACATAAGAACATATACGGTTGAAGAAACCATTGAACTTATACTTCAGAATGATGGGCAAGTTCAATGTGTTTCATTGGATAATGATTTGGGGGAGGGTTTCCTAGAAGGTCGTGAGGTATTAAAATGGATTGAAGAACAAGCCTATAATAATACAATCAGACCAATACCACAAATTCTTATACACAGTGCAAATCCTGTTGCTCAGGATGAAATGATCACTGCTAGATATAATGCATATAAATTTTGGGCACAACACGGTTACGATATTATCAAATAATTTATACGATGGTGGCAAGAACGTTAATAATTGGAGTTGTTTTTTTATTGATTTCAGTTGTATCGAAATCACAAACGATACCTTCACAAGACACTTTAAAATTAAAGAGGCAAAAAGAATTGGCTTATTATATATCAAGATTTAATCATTTTGCTATTTTATATAAAAAAGCTTCCGACCCAAAAACAGAAAAACGATTGTTAGACAGCGTTGGCTACTACACAAATAAGTACGATAGCCTAGTGTATGTAACATTCGCTAAGCCATAACATTAAGAATATGCCAAACATTGATATTGATATTAACATAGACGAATTTGTATCTGCATGTAATACACGTGAAAAGCTAAAATTATTGGAGGTATTAAGTCAGGACGGATACGACCCTTCGACTTTGATACTTAACAGTGAAAGAGGTTATGATAGTCAAAAGTTTCAAAAGAGTCTTGTTAAATTATTACAAGGTAGTTATTCTTTATCCAAACAAGACGAAGAAATAATTAATTTAATCGCTAGTAAGTTATGACACCTGAAGATATATTAATGCAGGTATTTGATACTGATTTAGATGAACTTCAGTTAGCAATTACTTTAAATCCCAGCTTGGATAGGATACTGGAGGCCATGAATATGAACACCATCCAAGAGATCATAGCTTTCGAAAATTGGAGACAAGGTCCATATTGCTTGTATACACCAAGTGGTGAGAATAATTGGCAACATGTTATTAGGATACGTGAATTCGTAACAACGCAAGACTTGTATTGTATTTTTAAAGATGATAAACATAATAAAAATGGAAAATAAACTCCTCAAAATAAGATTTAAGGCGATAATTTGGACAATTCTCATAGTAATATTATTTATTGCATTTTTATGTGGAGTACTATGGGCAATAGTTAATTATTCAAGAATTGTATTTCTCGCAATAATTTACTCAATAGCAATTTTTGTCTTAATCGGGGCTATAAGAGCAGTTTATCTTGAAGTCTTTAACTATATTAAACGTAAAAAAAATGTATAAAGTGATTAGGGTAAACTTTGATGAATACGAACCCGAGAAAAAATTAATAGAGTTGGAACGTTATTTAAATGATGGTTATGTTGTATATAATGTTACCGTTCCTCATACTACAAGTGGTTCTAGTACTAGTAGATATGGTAGTATCGTATATATTCTTCAACATAAGTAGACTAATATATTTAAAATCATGAGTTTTTTAAAAACATTTTGGCTTGAGATTATTATAGTTCTCTCTATAATAGGTATAATATCCTTGATATCTGGGTTTAGTTTTAGTATTAGTCCGTTTCAAGTAAATTTAGAAAATCCATATGCAGCTTTGTGGTTAACATTGCTCTTTATTGGGATTTTTATTATATATTATCACACAGATATCAAATAAATAAATAAATAAATAAATAAATAAATAAATAAACGAAGTAGCCATCTGACCAAAGTAGCTTCTGATACCAATATTGCTTACGAAGCGTAGATGGGTGTAATAACTAAATTTGACGTGTGGATTCTTGTTTTAACCCACGGATAATTTGAGCAATAGACAAACGAGGGATATAGCGGATTTACAAAAAGTAGTATCTTTGCATAACTCAAAACTATTTAATAGTAAGAATGAAGACAATATTTCGGACATATCAATTTGAATTAATGCCAAACCAAGAGCAGAAAACGCTGTTGGATAAGTATTTTGGATGTATCCGATTTGTCTATAATCATTTTCTGAATGAGCGTAAAGAACAGTATCAAGCAGATGAAAAGTCTGATAATTACTATGCACAAGCAGCGACTTTAACAGAATTAAAAAGAAAAGATAAAACTATTTGGCTTAAAGAAGTTAATAGCCAATCATTACAATTTGCTTTAAGATGTTTGGATACTGCCTACGTGAACTTTTTTCGTGGAAATGCAAAGTTCCCAAGATTTAAATCGAGGAAAAAGAAGAATACATTTACTGTCCCACAATTTGCAAAACTGGAAGCAGATAAATTTTACGCACCAAAGTTTAAAGAAGGAATAAAGGTGAATGTTCATCGTGAAGTAAAAGGCGAAATAGGAAAGTGTACTTTGAGCAAAACACCAACAGGTAAATATTTTGTGTCTATTCTTTGCGAAGAACAGTATCAACCAAAAGAAAAGACTGGTGCTGTATGTGGAATTGACTTAGGATTAAAAGATTTCGCAATAACATCTGATGGAATAAAATTTAAAAACAACAAATACACAAAACAATATGAAAGAAAGTTAGCAAAAGCACAAAAACATCTTTCTCGTAAAAGAAAAGGTAGTAATTCGTTTGAAAAACAAAGACGAAAAACAGCCTTAATTCACGAAAAGATAACCAACTCACGAATGGATAACTTGCATAAAGTGTCTCACAAATTAGTAACTGATTACGATATAATTGCATTAGAAGATTTGAATGTAAAAGGAATGGTCAAGAACCATAAACTTGCCAAACACATATCAGATGCAAGTTGGGGAACTTTTGTAAGGCTATTGGAATACAAGGCAGATTGGAACGACAAACAAATTGTTAAAATCAATCGCTGGTATCCAAGTTCTAAAACCTGTTGTGAGTGTGGTTGGGTAAATCAAGACTTAAATCTTTCAATAAGAGAATGGACTTGTAAAAACGGACACATATTAGACCGTGATTTAAACGCTGCAAAGAACATTCTTAAAGAAGGATTAAAAATATATCGTCAGGAACTGGCGATTACAAAGGTGGAGAGGAAATCAGACTTTGGTGACAAAGCATACTCTATGAAACCCGAAGCTCATCCATCGCCTTTGGTGTGGGTGGGTAGTTCATTGGGACAGACAAGATTAATGGATCTAGGGTATACATACAAATGCAATTCGCATGCCCTTGCACCAAAGATGATCATGATGATGAATGGCGTGGAAGAAAGTGGTACCTGAGTGAATATATGCTGGATGACGAGATTATGAAAACTTGTTATGCAGCGTTTGAAGCGGCGGTAAAGCATGAAATTATGGAAGGATTTAAAGTGGATGGTATTATCCTTTTTAACCCTCATGTAAACTTCGAAGAACTTATTAAACTATCAAATAAAGAAATAAAAAGATGACACTTACACCCAGCGCAAAATCAGTATCGGCAAGATTGTACAAATGGTTTTATAGCACCTATCTGCCAACCAACTTATGCCCATATTTTTGGAAGTCTATAATTATGTATATTTTTATAGTACCATATTTCTTGGTCACTGTAAGTTTACTTATTGTGGATAAATTTACGGGTGAAGATGATTTCAACTATGAAGATACAGGTACTAGATTTTTTAGAGGAATCGCAGTTTGGGCTGTGCTTTGGGGTGCGATTTGCTTATTGGTAAGTGCTACGGGAATATTCATTCACTTCCCAAAAAACTCCCCTCTAGTAGCGTTAATGACTGTTGGGATTGCTGAAGCTCTAATGGGCGTAATAATTCTTTTATTTTGGTCAGTTGCTAGAGTTATAGAACATTTTAAAAATCGCAAAAGAAAAAGCTATGTTCAGACACCAAACCTTACAATAGAATTCATTAAAGCTAAATATAATAAGTATTGTCCAAAAATTGAGTGGAGAGATGAGTAAAGATAACTTCCTAGATAGCATTGAAGCTACAGTGACCCTTAAATTGACTGACTATAAAAAGATCACAAAATACATCGAAGCCCTTGAATCGATATCTGCTGATAAAGATGAATCGTTTAAAAGCGCTATAGAAGATTTGGTTAAAGAAATTCACACTAATCCATTTGGTAAATTGTCATCAACTGATCTGTACGCTTGTTTAAATAAAAATGGGTTAATAATGGAAAGATCAGGAGCGGTTACTAATCCCACAATTAACGTAGTAAGAAGAAAATGAACATTCACACTCCTAATATACCAGTTACATTTAACGAAGGAAAGCCTATTATGGTTTCTTTAAAATGGTTGCGCGGTGCCAATAGATATAATAATGGGGCCACTCGGTACATGCATAAATATATTATTAGAGTGGTTATGGGTACTAATAAAAACGTTCTTACTATGGTAAGAAAATGAAACTCTTTCTCTAGAACCGCGATAAATTAATTTTATGAATATTAGAGCAATACATGTGTTAGGGATAGTTTCAATAGTGGATTTAATTTGGGGATCACATGGCAGTGTAACTGTCTTTTTATGTTCGCTATACGCAGTTTATATAGGATTAAAATATTCATAACATAAACTTGGAGGTTATACTAATTTCACATATCTTTGTGATTCAAATTTAAACCAAAAAATAAATGAAAAAGTCAAGATTTCTTTTTATCGGTATATTTGTAATGACCTTTATTTTTACTGCTTGTAATAATGTCACCACCCAATCGGCAGATGAAATAGATCAACAAAAACAGGAACAAGCGCTTCAGCAAGCGCAGCGTCAAGCAGGTATGCCAGCAATTTTAAATTTTCAAGAAAAGAAATTATTGAAAATGATTTACGAATTGCGAGACGATGAGAAAATCATTAACTACGCATACCTCTATAATGAAATGCAAGGCAAGCTGGTATTTTTAGGAAAATGTATGGGTTATGGTATACCATATGCGACCCAATACTCAAACCCAGAAAAAGAAGTATACGGAGGAGGCTATCAGCGCGGTTTCGGTTCATTACCCCAAGCTGAACCCAATGGTTTATTTATGCCAGCAACTGCAGAAGGTACATGGGTAATGCTATTGGATAAAAATAACGAACCTCACCCTGTCTATATTGAACCACGAGTTATTGTAAGCCCTTTCCCTTTGGTAATAAATTAGTATATGAAAGTAAGACTCAAGGAAGATTACGATGTTGACAGTTATCTATTTGAAGGTACAGTACTACAAGACGTTAAAGAACTTAAAAAACATTATAAAGGATTGTTCTGTAGCAGAATGGGGTCTTATATCGTAAAAGTACCAAAGAAATATTGTGTTGTAGTAACAGAGGAATAAGAGAAAGATCTATTTGCTTTTAGATTAAAAAAAAAATAAATATGAAACAAACATTTGCAATTATTGGAATTTTTATTCTTGGAATCGCCGCTTTTATAGGACTTGGATTCGGCATGGGTTGGATAAACGTTGGTTACACCAACACGGTAGGCAAAGCCCAGCAAAATGCTGAGCGTCATGTGTTCGAACAAACACAATCATACGTGGAAGGCAAAAGGCAGGAATTGGTTAATCGTCATCATGAGTGGGTAACAGCCAGTAAGGATGATAAGGCTGCTATTGAAGCCAATGTTAGACAATCATTTGCCAACTTCGATAAGAATAAAATCGAAGATATTGATATGGCCGCTTTTTTGCAAGAATGTATGAATAAATAAAACCATGCCCCAGAGTTATTCTGGGGCTATTTTAGCCCTTTAACATAATATCATGAGACTTATATACATTATTTTATTAAGCCTATTATGGGGCTGTAATTGTGGTAAGTACAAGGTTATAACAGGTATCGTTGTGGGTCACGATATTATATACACTAAAAATGATGGTGTATACCATGAGACCACCATAAAATGCGATGACGGTAGTATTAGAAAAAGAACTGGGTTAAGTCTGTATGGGGTAAAGGTTAATACCCCTATTCAATTTGCGATTGAACCTTGTGAAGCATATGACGCATATGACGCATATGAAAAATCAAATTAAATATTGTGATAGCTATTAAATTTAGAGGCAAAAGTAAAGATAATAACCAATGGGTTTATGGTTTTTACGTAAAATCTCGTAATAGACATTATATTTTACAGGAGTATAACGATTCTGGATATGATGAAAGATGGGAGACATCCGATTGGATTGAAGTAGATGAAAGAACAGTAGGTCAATTTACTGGCGACTTCCCAGATCATTGGGAAACTTCACATGATTTTTGGCTAGATTTGTATAAATAAAACATAATATCATGAGACTTATATACATTATTTCATTAAGCCTATTATGGGGCTGTAATTGCAAGGATAAGCTTATCGGAGGTTTCGTCATAAGCCATGTTGTCACATCCGATAAATATGGGAATGCCACCTACAGAACAGTTATCAGATGTGATGATGGCTATATTAGAGAAAGGACAGGATTGAACTTCTTTTCGAGAGAAATTAATACACATGTTAATCTTATAATTAATGCGTGTAACGAATACTGATAAAAATAAACTATAAAATATGGCACACAACAGAATAATCCATCTTAGTAAAGGTGATTTAAAGATTAAGATCCAAGAGAATAAACTTGCGCACATCAAGGATTACGAAGAAGCTGTCATAGCTTATCGTAATAAAGCTAATGAATTAATCAAAAAAGCTAAAACTGATTTAGATGAAGGGTCTTTAAAGATTGTAATTTCACTAATAACCCCCATTAACAAAGCTGATGAATATGATAAGATAATGGAAATGCTTAATTGGGAAATTAATGATACTATTACGCTTACCGAAGCTGAATTTACTGAGTACGTACTGGATGAAACCCCAACAAGCAATATGGCTAAATTCTCCAACTCCAGCTATAGATAATACTCTAAAAAAATACTATGGAAAACGAAGTAGAAACAATTGATGGGTTTGATATCCCAAAACGAGAACTCACCCCTGAAGAAGCCAATCGTGAAGTAACTTTGGATAGATTTCATGCATGGCATGCTGAAGTAGGAGAAGATTTCACTGATCAATTCTCAAGCATTGATCACAAGATTTACGGAGGGTACTTGATGGCAAAGTATCCAAATAAATCAGCGGAAATTTTAGCTGAATGTAATAACAAATATGGAGAGTGCCAAGGTTACAAAACATTTATGAAGAAGCAGACCCAGGATGGGATAATGAGTTCTATACTGATTTGGCTGAATTTATAAATTTAACAGTAGCGTTGAAAAAACGAGTAAACCAAGTATTAATCCAATGCATGGAATATTATGGGGATGACACGCTCCCAGATGAAGCGTTTGAAAAGTAAAAAATAAAAAATATTATGGAAAGTAAGGATATCACCACGGAACTTTGGAGAGAATATGACTTCAACGGAAGAGTATATAGGATAGATAACCCTGTAGAAGTTTATATTGGAGTCTCTACCCATAGAGTTGTCGATAAAGACAAGGTAGTTCACTGTTTGCCAGCGCCAGGATACCATGCTTGTGTTTTGAGATGGAAGAATAAAGATTCTAGTAAGCCAGTTAATTTTTAACTCTTAATATAATAATATGACCCGTAATAATACCTATCCAAAAATTTATGTTTTTAAAGAAAAACATGGTGAAATGCATTACCTTTTGGGATCGCAGGAAGCCGAAGATAAGATGTTTCTCGAAGTATTAACCCAGCGTAATGGATATAATTATTATGGTTGGATGAAAGATTATCATCCATACGGGGTAGCTCCAAGTTTTACACTGGAAGAGATTGACCTATTACCCCCATCAATGGTGCATGAAGCAAGGAAGTTAAGGAGTGACTATAATAACTGGCAGAAAAAAGAAGAAGTGGGTAGTGCGTATAGGTTTAATTATATCAATGTCCAAGAAGCCATCGAAACTCAAAATGCTGGGTTAGCCAAATCTTTGCTTACGGAGTTTTGTGCTAATGAATATGAAGGGTTTCAGCAGGTTTCATTTACACATTTTAAATAACAATTTATGGTACTCATGTATGTTTTTTTAATATTAGCTGTAATAGGAATAGTATATATTTTTTTCGAGGCTATTGATAATCCTTCCGAATTACGAAGGGGCCTAATTGTCCTAGCAGCTATGCTTCAATTAATTCCATGGGGAATTGTGGGAGTTACTTTAATTCAACGCGAACAAAAATTTAATCTATATAACGCTGGATATAAGGCTGGTGTTGAACAAACCGTTTCAGTAAAACTGGATAGCCTTAAAGCAAAAATAGATTCTGCTATATTTTCAAGCTATAAGATTAAGAAATGAAACCACGTAAAATTGCTATTGGTAATAGTAAGATTGCAGAATTTATGCAAATAAAAAAAATAGACGTTCATATTCAGAACGTCCATACTCAGAACGTCTATCAAAAAGCATGGCAGGATAAATCTATTGGCTTGGAAGGTGCTAGTTGGGTAATGTGTGATAAGCCAGAGTGGTTAAAATATCATTTGTCTTGGGATTTGTTGATGCCAGTATGTCAAAGGATATCATCTGATCTGAGTGTAGTTATAGTGGAATCCAATGGTATAACAGACAGTATTTGGCCATACATTGACGCAATGAGAAAAATGAAGGCTGGTGTCATACGTCTAAATTTCGAAGAAACATATAAAGGGGTTATTCACTTCATTGATTGGTTTAATAAAGTTACACAACATGGCACAATCTAAACTTGATTTTTTTCATAGGGGAGTTTTAAATCAGAAACAACCTGATATTGTTATTAACTTAACAAGAAAGGATGTGGAATTAATTAAGAAATGGACCCCTGAAGAAAAGGTGGAGTTAAGAAATTTCATGGAAAGGGCTGAAGAATCTTTTAATGCTTTTAAGAACGAAATTTTAAATTGTTTTTAAATAAAAATTATAATATGTTAGATTCAAATAAAATAAAAAGGATAGATATTAATGAGTTTAGAACACTCGGATATCTACAAGAAGTTAATCGTCAATTTCTCCATCCATTAGGATTAGCTTTAGAAGTTATTGTGGGATTTAATGGGACTGCAATGCTTGGCGGTGTTTGGGATTACCGTGATGATCCTTCTGGGATAGTTTATGGCATATCTGATGAAAAGGATGATGTTCGAATAAAAGCAATGAAAGAAAAAGCGTTGTATATTAATCAGCAATTATTAGATAGATCAGCTGATCGCCAATCTAATTGCGGATTTATCATTGAACCAATTCCAGGAGTTGGTGGTAATGAGACAGTTTATCCTGATCGTGAAGGTGGCCAATTACATTAATAAAAAACAAAGTATATGTCACTTAAGCTAAAAGCAGATGAAAAGATAACAGTCACCATATTAGATTTATTCAATATATGGAATGATGCAATGGAACAGTTTTCTAACAGCTTAGAGAAGGAGCATAACATTAAAAAAGAAATAGTTATGGCTGCTCCATTGAATGAAAAGTTTTTAAAACATGTTCAAGAATTAAAAAATAAAAGTATATGAAAAAAATAATGGTTCTTATGTTAGTGGTTATCATTTCACTAGCTGCTTTTGCTCAAGACACTCCACATATAGCAACTCCAGATTCATCTAATGTTACATGGTCTAAAGTATATAATGACGTGAAAGGGGCTTTGGTAGGCTTAGGAAGTGCTTTGAAGACAAGTGCGGATCATGTTTACGCAGTATTAATAAAGCAGCAATTATTAAACGCTATTATGTGGTCTGTAGTAGGAGCAATTATTTTAGTATTCTTGCTAGTATTTAGATACAATTTTAAAAAGGCAGATTTTGACGAGTTCGATAGGCATGGAACTCTTGCTATGATCAGCGGAATTATTTCAGCTATACTAATCCTTTTCTTTATGTGCCATCTTGATACTGTTATAGACGGGTTTTTCAATCCAGAATATGGAGCATTAAAAGATGTTATGTCATTCATTAAATAAATAAATAAATAAATAAAATGATTCAGTCACTGTTAACGCAAGATGAGTACGATGAGATGAGTAAGAAATATACTACTTACAATCCATCAAAAAGAAAAGGCGAGAAAATGGAGTCAGTGATTATAGACGGAATTCAGGTTCTTTCTGGTCCACCACCCAATTATATTATGGGTGACAGTTTTACCCCTAAAGAGATCAAGGTTATCAATCAACGTTATGCTGACGTATTGAAGAAAGCAGGGCTCACCCTTCAAACTGAGTTAGTATGAAGCCATACTTTGCAAACTGGATTGTAGTAGAAGGAGAGCTTGAAGTGGGTGACATGACCTTCTGGGAGGGCGATGAAGGATATTACGCCAACGAATTTTTAGCTGTAACCGATTCATTTATCACCCATGCCATTGCTTCAGGATGGAAAAAGTATAAACTATTTCTTTGCACAAGAAATATTAAAGAAGGTGATAAAGTTATGGATGAAGATGGAGATGTTGGAATAGTAACTGATGCAAAGGATTTGCACAATATAGAGGTTGATTACGAAAATGGGGCAAGAGGAATTTCTTGTATGGTTGAAAATTGCGAAGATAAAAAGCAAGAAGGATTTCAGGATCTCTTTAAAGTAATAGCTCTTATATCTCCCAAAGCTAGATGGGTAAAAGTGGGTCATGAATTTGAGGAGAACGAAGTACGAATACAGAAGATTTGTCATGATGATTCCACTCCACCGTATGATAGTTATTGCTCGTATTGCCAAAGAAGTATGGAATGTGGCAATAATGAAGGTGATGAAGCATTAATTTTGTGTTCTAATTGTAAAACATTTCACTAAACTCAAATTAAATGAAAAAGCTAGGAATTGTATTAGTTGTAATCTTATTCTGCAGTTGTTCTTCCACACATTTGCCTCATTGTGGAAAAGGGGGCTGTAATGCAACTAAAGGAATGTCAGGATATTAAAAATCTTTAAGATTATGTTTTTAAAAAGCATTACTTTTAAAAGAGATGTGGAATTTGAAAGTAAAAGAGAACATCAAAAGGAAATGTTTGAGGTTAAAGAAACAATTTATTTTCGTACGAATTATAGGAAAAGATATACTAATGACGAAGGCGAAGAAATCATTCCTGAAGAAAAAATTGTTGAAAATAAATTTATAATTTTTAATGCTGGGTTGACCATAAATTTAAATCCACTTACTGTTATCGTTGGAGATAACGGATCTGGAAAAACTTCATTCATTAAAAATATAGCTTTCCCATATGAGGAATTAATGAGCCCTTCTTTTAAAGATAAAGAAGAACATGAAAAGGCTGTGGTAAGTAAATGGATTAAGGATGATGTGCGAGAATTGAATCTATTGAAGATGCCGAAAATTGTGGTAGTTGAACAAGAAATACATAAAGGATCATTCATTAAGGAATACATAAAACGAAATTCAGATGCTTCTAACTATATGAACCCGCAAAGTCTTTTAACATCTTGGGATTTGAAAACATTTAGTAATGGAGAATGTAATTTAGATTTTTTAAAAGGGTTAGAAGATGTAAAAGATTCTATTATTGTGTTAGATGAACCAGAAACCTCATTATCTATTAAGTCACAATATAAATTGAAACGATTAATTGAGAATTTACTAGAATCAAATCAAGTTATAATTATTACACATGCAGAGATTCTAATGAATTTATCAGATAAGGTTTATGATTTTGAAAAGAAAGAATATGTCATAACAGGAGAATATATTCAAGAACAAAAGAAATTTAAGTAGTGGCTGGACAAAACGAGCTTACGGTAAAGTAATTGAGTTATTATGAATAACATCAGTATTAACATCGGTAATAATATCCATAGTAAGATCACTGAGAAGATCAATAATAAGATCAATAATAAGATCTATAATAAGATCTATAATAACGTCTGGAATGACATCTGGAATGACATCTGGAATGACATCACTAATAACATCACTAATAACATCATAGACAACATCAGGTAATATCAGGAATAATATCAAAGCTAATATCAGGAATAATATCTGGAATAATATCAGTAATAATAAAAAGTTATAAATAACATCATGGAAAATACAAAAAATGTTCTAGAATCTCTACAAAAAGAGATGAAAGACCGTGATCGAGAGATAGAGAAGCAAAAGCAAAAAGTGAAATTATTGATTGAATCAATAAAATCCTTAGCAACTCCTATAAAACTTCCATCTCCTGATCAAACAACTATAACACAAGATTATAGAGATGGTGTAGCACAGTTTTCAATTATTATGAAACAAAAACTGGAACTACTTTTATTGGAGATTACAGGAGAGTTTACAAAGTTGGATAACTGGGAATAAAATATAATTTATGAAAAAGACAGTAAATATTTTTGGAGGTGGAACCTTCAGCTATGTTAGAAATCATTTGGCGTTAGCAACACCTGCCTTTGGGAAAGCGGCTAGAGAATTAACCGATTATGCTTTGGAAAAGTGGGGTGATAAAATGGACGTACACCTGTTTTTAACAAAAATGGCCTTGAACTCTTCAAATATTATAACGAACGAAGATGTTGAGAAAGTAGTGGATAGATTGATTGAGGATTTACAGACCAAAGTTATCATCTTCAACGTTGGTCTTTGTGATTTTAAAGGACAAGTAGATGGGTTAATAGGTTGGAAATATGGTACTCGTTTAAAAACGAGTGAAGGAAATAAGTTAATGAGTTTAACTCCAAGTGAAAAGATTCTTAATAAAATAAGAAAGGCTAGAAAAGATATTTTTCTTGTTGCATTCAAAACGACTTGCGGAGCTTCAGAAAAGGATCAATATCTAGCTGGCTTGGATTTACTTAAAAAGAATTCTTGCAATCTTGTGTTAGCAAACGATGTTCTTACCAAGCTAAACATGATCATAACACCTGAAGAAGCTACTTATCATAAAACAACCGACAGACAGGAAGCTTTGAAACAATTGATTGATATGACTTATCATAGAAGTCATTTGACATTCACAAAATCAACAGTTGTTGAGGGTCACCCAATTAAGTGGGAAAGCGGCCTTGTATTTGAATCATTAAGAACGGTGGTGGAGTTTTGCATTTCGCAAAATGCTTATAAACCTTTTAATGGAGCGACGGTAGGTCACTTTGCTTGTAAGATAGGCGAGAAGGAATTTCTTACATCAATAAGAAAATCAAATTTCAACGACCTAAAACAAAATGGTCTGGTAAAAATTGTAACTGATAAAGATGATACAGTGATTGCTTATGGAGCAAAACCTTCTGTAGGTGGACAATCACAAAGAATCATTTTTTCAGAACATCAGGACTACGATTGTATAGTTCATTTTCATTGCCCCATTAAACCCGAATCATTAGTTCCTATTGTATCACAAAGGGAATACGAGTGTGGGTCGCACCAATGCGGCCAGAACACTTCTAATGGGCTAAAAAGGTTTGGTAATTTATCAGCTGTAATGTTAGATAATCATGGACCTAACATCGTCTTTCACCATTCAATTAATCCTGCAGAGGTAATTAGGTTTATTACAGATAATTTTGAATTATCACAAAAAACTGGTGGACTAGTAGAATAATTCTATATATTTGTATAAACAATGTTATGACACCTGAAACACTTGAAGGTAATAAATCAATTGCTAGATTCTTGGGCTTTACTTACTTCCCACATAACATGGAAGGTGTTGAGATTCCTGGCTGGAAAACCACTATAGATACCAGTAATGTTTCCAAGTTTAACCAGCTGAATAATATTCGCTTTAAGAATGATAATGGTATAAGACACGTTGAATATAACCCAATCATAAAGAGATACTTGTGTCGCAGCCATAATGCGTTGAAATACCACACCGACTGGAACTGGATGATGGAGGCTATCAATAAGATTGAAAGCATGAAGTACAATGTTAATATCTTGAGGACAACTTGTAGCATATATGATGACGATTTCAAATGCAGAAATAATGGTCAGTATCAAACTGCCACAGGTGAAACAAAACACGAAGGTGTTTGGTTAGCAGTTAATAAATTCTTAAAAAATTTGGTTGTTTTGTAAACATTTCCTATATTTGTGGAAACAATCAACTATGCTGCAGAAAATTAAAGACTGGTGGTATTTTAACATCAATGGTTATGGTACAGACATTATAGCATTGGATGAAATAATTAAAAAGAAAGACTCTCCAATGGAGTTTACCCAAGCCACAGAACTTCAAAAATCCTTCCCAAGGATTATCAAGCAGGTCACCAAGGAACTTAATGGACAAGTAATGGTGACCATTGTAAAAAAATAATCTCTTGAATCAGATAGATGATACCATCAGGAATAGCGTTGACAGTAAGATCAGTAACAAGTTCTATACTTCTACGAGCAGTGTCATCTATAGTAACATCAGGAGTAACATCAGGCTAAGTTTAATTAAATCGCATGTATAACATTTAAGTAATGAAAAATGTAAAGCTTAGTCTCATCCTTAGCATCAGTGATAACATCAGTGATAACATCTGGAATAACATCTATAGTAACATCAGTAGTAACATCAGTCATGACATCAGGAATATCATCAGGAATAACATCAGTCATGACATCAGGAATAATATCAGAGATAACATCAATAATAACATCAGAGATAACATCAGGTTAAGTTTAATTAAATCGCATGTATAGCTTTTTCATTTTTTTATGTTTGCATCAGCAACCACAGGATTTACATGACAGCGTATACAAATATAAAAGGCTATGGCTGCAGTCATCTGATTCCATCCTAAATCTAAGCAGACAAATACACACTAATAAAAGTCAGTTTCGAAAGATAAAGACTCTTATTGATGAATGTATGGATAGGAATTGCTATTACTTCAATAAATATTTTGAGTATAAGGCAAAACTGGATGCCGAAGATGATCTTAAAAAGCATACTATTTAATTATGAAATATGATGAATAACATCAGTAATAATATCTGGAATAACATCAGTAATAACATCAGTGATAATATCTGGAATAACATCAGTAATAACATCAGTGATAACATCAGTGATAACATCAGTAGTAACATCAGTGATAACATCAGTAATAATATCTGGAATAACATCAGTAATAACATCAGTGATAATATCTGGAATAACATCTTTAATAACATCAGTGATGATATCTGGAATAACATCAGTAATAAAAAGCTATGAAAAACATCAAGAAAAAGAAGGTAAACTCATAAATAAATTTTATGCCAAAAACAACGTTTAAAAAAATAGGAGTTCTTGCTGATAAAAATGTGTATCAAGTTCATAGCGAAGAAACACCTGAAGAAAAAGTAAAAGATAAAGAACGCGGTGAACAAATATCCGCGTCAATAGATAAGATATCTGACCTGTTGTCGAAAATGAACGAAATTCTTGATAAAGCAACTACTTCTTAAAGTATTATGATAAATAAATTAAAGTGTTATCCTGTAATGCTCCCCACTAAAGATAAAGACGCATTTATCTATGGACACCCTAATGGGTTTGATATAAACAGAAAGGGTAATCGCACAAAAACGAATGATAAATGGAACTATCAACATGTATACCTAGTATCCGATAGAGATATTGAGAGAACTGATAATTATTGGTGCCCTTATTTTGGACACATCTATGGATGTGATATTCGTGGCCCTTTTGAAAAGAAAACTTCGAAGAAGATAGAAGCCTGCACAGATCCATCTTTAGGTCTACCACCAATACCTCAATCGTTCATCGAAGAGTGGGTAAAGAAGCACGGTAAGATTAAGGAGGTGTATATTCAAGCAACAAGTGCTGGCTATCCTACTATCAATAATGAGTTTAACGGTGAAGTAATAATCCTCCCGACAAATGATAGCTGGGATAAACAGGATCTTAAAAAGGAATTGAATAACGCTTACAATGAAGGTATGAGGGTGGGTATGAAGTTCATGGCTACCCTTGAAATACCAAATAAATTATTTAATGAATGGTTCGATACAAACTATTAGTCATGTATCTCATATTTCTAGGATTACTTACACTCTTGCTTGGTTGTGGAATTGGCTATATGATTTGGAAAGTAATTAATAAAATATAGTATGATAAAATTTAAAGAGGATAGAAAGCTTGATAATAGAAGGGAGCCTTGTGATATTGTAATGATTAGATTTATATACTACCTTGGCGATAAAAAAATAAAAGAGGAGAAACTGAAGACTATCTCAAGATCTGGTTATTGCTTGGATTATGGAGATGGTAACTTATCTATTTCTTTTAGCGATATAAGTAAGCTTCAGATATGGGGTGGTAATAGGATCAGCTATGTTATAACAGATTACGAAGAAAACAAAGATAAAGCCATGAAGAAAATGATGGCCGCTATAACCAAAAAGAAACAGGAAATTCTTAAATATGTAGCCAATTTTCCTGTTGCAGGATATTAAATTATTTATGGATATAAAATCGTATATTACCTAAAGCCCAATTACTATGGAGGACAACAAGTTGAAATGTTACCCTATGTTACGTCCTACTGATAACCCTATTTTCCCTTCGTTAGTTATGGGAAGTCCTGAGTTAGGGTTACGTATTGCTTCGAAAAGATTTGGAATGGATGAAGCAGTTTATTATCATTTATATTTTCTTTCTGATAGAGAGATTAAGAGTGGTGATTATATGAAGAGTTATGCAATAGACGCGGATGGTTTATACCAAAGTAAAGTGGATGATAAGTATGGTAATGGGAATCAAATGCGCACAGCTGAAAGCGATAAAAAATATTTGTGGAAGATTGAGGCTTCAACAGATCCCTCTTTAAGTATACCTCTCATACCCATTAATTGGATGGAAGAAGAGTGGGTAAAGAAGCAAGGTAATATTAAGGAGGTGTATATAAATACATATACATCTATAATTCAAACAGGAGTTTGGAGTACGAAAGTATCTAAAGATCAACAAGGCTGCGTAATAATCATACCTACAAAGGATAGCTGGAATAGAGATAATCTCTTTGTGGAATAAAGCAGGTATAAAAGACGGCCCTCCTGTAATTGGACTAATAGAAGAATCATTTGATGAATGGTTCGATAAAAAGTAATAAAAAATTGTTTATGAGAGCTATCGTTGGAATAATAATTGTATGTCTGTTGCCGCTATTAGGATTTCTTATCGGCTATATTGCAGATAAGATCGCCGATAAATTAAATTAAAATAAGATGAAAATTATTAAAATTAACTTCTTTGAAAAGTATTATAATGGTTATCATTCTACCTATAATAAGATCCGTGATATCACCAATAATAAGATATGGCATAACGTCTGGGCTAACATCAGGATTAAGATCGTAACTGACATCAGTCATGATATCAGGAGTAATATCATAGACAACATCAGGATTAAGATCGTAACTGACATCAGTCATGATATCAGGAGTAAGATCATAGACAACATCAGGAGTAATATCAGGAATAATAAAGTAATCTCAGAATGAAAACAGATAGATGGGGCAATGCGCATAAGATTAGAATCCTTCAAAAAAAAGGAATAAGGAAAAGATTTCCCCGATACAAATTATGGTGCAAATTTAGGTACAGATATAAGTTAGGTACCCAAGATTTCACATGGCTGGATAATTTATTAAAGATAAAACCATGGAGATGATGAATAACGAATGGCTTACATTGTCTATAGACTGCATGCCAAAAATTAACCAACGTTTTGATGCATGGGTAAATGGTCGGCGCGAACCAGACTGTGGACCCTATATTGGTGGCGGCTGGGATAAGCAATTTCAATTTGATTGCATGAGTATAAAGGGTATCACCCATTGGATGCCATTACCAGAACCACCAAGCACAAAAATGGTACCAATGCAATGGATCAAAGCGACTGATCGATTACCAGAATTACCAACACCCTTACCACCAGACACTCCAGAAGAGAGGGGAATTTTGTTTGTTAACAGAAAACATTCGGCAACCAGTTTTTGGTTCCCTAGTTATGGGATTTCGCCTAAAGAATCCTTCGCTATATATGCAGATCGAAGAATTTATGATGAAGGCTTTGAGCTTGAACATTGGGAATGGTTAGAAGAAACACCCAGCGAAGCTATTGCCGACAAATACAATGCCTCCCTCATCGAACAGTTGAAAGAGGAATTGAAGGCCAAACATGAAGAAGTAAAGCTAATTACGGGACATGCTGAAGTTGGCGCAAATTTAGCTATGGAGTGGGCTGGTAAAGCAGGTGATAAGCAATCTGAAATAAATAAACTATCAGAAGAACTAAAGCAATGCAAGGAAGCGCTTAGATTTAGATGTATCGCATAATTGTAAATAAATTATGAGAGACATTAAATTCCGTGGTAAAGGTAATACTATAAAATAATGAAAAGAAGTCGTACTAAAGATCAAAATACAGTAGGGATAATTGAAACAATGCTTTGTTCCTTATTTTTACTAGAAGACTGTAAACTATCTAATGAAAAAATTCAGGAAGCATTAAAAGATTTTGTGGAAAACGATATGCTGAATAAAATATTGTACGGGGATGTTTTTGTTGGGCGGAATAAACCTAAAGTGCGAAGGTACAAGGCAGGGACCATTTTGACAGACGGTAAGAGCTTTGTGTGTCTTACGTATGTGCTTAAAAAAGATTGGACACCATCAAACGATTATGGTAGGAAGGACGATGAATACACAGGATGCACTACATATCCCAAAATGCTCAAGGTAGGTGGAGAACATTCATTTGTGAATGGATTCAGAGGCGTGATAACTGGTGTGTGGTTGCAAGACGGGAATCATTTACAGGACTTTAGACCCATTGATAAAAATTTAATCAACCCTGAAATTTTATCTAAATTAATCGATTAAATATGGAAAACATAACCATATCCAAAGAGATAAGAAAACGCATTATTAATGATGCGAAAACCAAATATCCTATAACAGAGGACACTACTTTTTGTGGTATTATGCAAGACGCCTACGTAGAAGGCGCAATTAAAGAATACTTTAATGGTCAAGTTGAAATATTAAGACTTCGTATAGCATTGAAGAAGAAAAATAAAAAGTAATGACACTACTAACAGCGTTTGAAATAGAAGCTAATTACCCAGAAGAAATATTAATTGAAACTCCACAAGGAGATAATGGAAAATTTGCAGGTTATATGTATCGGCTAAAAGAGGGAAATGTTCATAAACTTATGGTATCATCTGAATTCGTATTCAATACAGCAGAAGAAGCTAAGAAAGTCATTGTGAATGCTTGTGAATTTGCAATTGAATATGTTAATAATTTGAAAGCTAAAAACGAGTCTGATGGGAAAAAGGACTAAATTTTTCTGCGCTAATCATGCTTATCATTTTGGGAAATATAAGGGTATGTTAGTTAGAGATGTAATTGAAAAAGATCCAGAATATGTTAAATGGTGTATGGAAAATTTAAAACAACTTAGATTTAATGGACGCGCAAAGGAACTTTTAAATAACAAATTGCAAACATTAAATAAAGAGAAACACTATGAGAAACATTAAATTCCGTGGTAAAAATATTACAACAGGTGAGTGGGTATATGGATGCCTTGTGAATAACTTATGGACGTATAGTGAACTTCATTCATTATATGGGCAGAATGTCTGTGATATAATCGTTAGTGGTGAAGTTGACGGCTATGATGATCTTGAAGATAAAGAACTTGTCGTGACAGTAGATCCATCAACACTAGGCCAGTTTACTAACAGATTAGATAAGAATGGTAAAGAGATTTGGGAAGGGGATATAGTTAGCTGGACTAGAAATGAATGGGTTGGATTAGGTACTTCAGATGAAAAATGGAGTGAAGTAACTAGCATAGGAAAAATAGTCTTCCTAGACACGGGTTTCTGGGTTGATAAAGAAAGTATGGGTTGGGAAGGTGAAGAACTATGGAATTGGGATAAATTAATGGTTATTGGAAACGTATTCGAAAATCCAGAATTAATTAAACAGGAGGAACAGGATGAAAAGAGCTAAGAGAATACCCATAACAGACGCGAAAGCTCTAGGCTTTAAGCATGGATATTCCCAAGTAATTATCGTGGCTTGGGATAGAATAACGAGTACTACATCAGTAACTACTTGGGGCCATACGCTAGAAGACTGTGAGCAAGCTGCAGTAGGTGGAAATTTTGTAAAACTAGCTATGGGATTCCACGTTGAAAAGTGCCAAGATATGCCAGCTAGAGTTAAGCGAAAAGAAAATAAAAAATAAATATATGGCACAAGCAAATGCTGCTCAGGTATTATCTGGGTTTATTTGGAATAATAAACTGGAAAATAAGATTCTTACTGGAAACCCTTCAAAAGGATTCTTTGTGGATGAAACCTACCTTTTAAAATATCTAATGGATTTCCAAGAATGGGTATATAATGGTCGATCAAATTCTGAGCAATCAGCAGAAGTTATAAGTCTCCAAGAAGAGATAAGGGACTATAAGGAAAAAATAACTCACCTTATTTTTCTATGCGGATTTACTGAGAATATTGTATTAGAGGCTAATGGTACATTTATAAGAGGCTGTAAATTATTAATGGCGAAACACGCCCATAAAGGTAAAGAGGAAGATTATGAAGCAATATGACAAAATATATACAGAAGGCACTGGACATCTTTGGCTGGCTAATGAATATAGAGGCCATGTAAGTCTAAAGGAAACCTTGGAGGTACAATATAACGTTATAGTTCTTGATAGACGAGAATTAATAGGTTTGCTCAAAAAATATACTAAAGTATATTTACCGATGGAAATAACCCCAAACACTTTTTTAAATGACATAGGTATGAAAAAGGCCAAGATATAGCGGGGCGACGGATGAACGGACGGCCATAGCATGAAGAATAGTTCAATCATCGGACAGGTTGGAAAGACAGCCATTTTTAATATTTAAATATGGATAATATAAAAACTGATTTTAACACTAACTTCAGAGATATAATTATGGAGGAAGTATGGGTTAATAGTGATTTCGATAATAATATGAGATATAAATCCGCTAACAATATTCATATTAATATCGAGACTAATATCAGAAATAATATCTGGACTAATATCAGAAATAACCTATGGGATAGCATCTATGCGATAATATAAACTTATGGAAAATATTAGAGAAAAAATGCGACCAGGACTAACATATAATAATGATACCTTAAATATTATCTATAATACGGCTAGTATTGATATTTGGAATTATACTAGGTTAAGAATCAGGTATGATATCAGAGTTAATATCACGGATAACATCTATATTAACGTCAAAAATAATATATACTATTCCTATTTCAGCAATCTATTTTAACTAGTTAATATGACTAATGTTAGTGATACAATAGCCCACTTTATAATTCATAAAATTTTATACTCAGTAGAGATTCCAGCCATCTTGGCTGACGTTAAGAATAACGCCTATATTGATATTAAGTTTTATATTAATGATAGAATCAATATCTTGGATAACATAAACGAATGAATATTTATACTATCCCAGAAGCTAGGAATAGCATTAGAAATTACGTTCAGAACAATATACAGTATATCATTAATTGTAATATCTGGGATAATACTACTCCAGATATTAGTAGTAATGTCAATGGTAATATTTGGGAACATGCGGATCGTGATATCATACGTAATTGCTGGGGTGAAATTAGGATGCATCAATAGAATAAACTTATGAAAAATATAGAACATAGAATCAGGAATGGTATCTGGGGGNNAATATTAGTAATAACGTAAATGAAAAAATTGATAAAAAGATACATATTATGCTAGAGTGGGCTATTGATGATAAAATTAAGAAAAGTATGAATAATATTATTGGGAGCAATGTCTTTGGCGAGATCAACAGAAATCTCTGTACTTTTTGAATTAAAAATTTATGAATACTTTAGAATCAATGGCAATTGAAAAAATTATAGATTTTTTATTCTCAGCAAGTAATAGATGTTCAGATGAAAATGCTCATCGTATGGAACATGAGCGCACTTTCATTCGTAGAGACATACAAGATGCTATTAACGTCATAACAGCTATTAAAGAGAATGATCAAACCATGCGTAAATCTACAAATAGATAACATTATGAAGAAAGAAGATTTTTCAATTACAACATCTACAGTACAATCTTATAAGATTAGACATAAAGAAGGGTGTTATTGGGCCGACATCAATATCGATAATCAAGAAAAGGGTGGTCGTATTCAAAAGGTTTTTAATAAAACTTAATATGGATTATTTTGCTGGAAAGGTTGGGGCAAATAAATGGTTTGACCATGATAAAACTATTAAAGCTTATAAAGTACCAGTTCTTGAATCAAGGCGCGGTGATGGAATAAGAGCAGACAGAGCTAGGGAAATATTTGATGAAATCAATGAGCTTGAGGATAGCCCGTATAGGGATGAATTTATGATAGCGCTCAATGGGAAAACCGCTCTCATGGACTTCTTTGATTGGATGCCTGATATTTGTTATGGAATTAATCCTAATTTTAAAATGTTCTGGGATTATATTTGGCCTATCTTCACAGCCGCACTTAATGCTGAATTGGAAAACGCACCATTGATTTAAAACAACAAAACTAATAATTATGAAACACATTATGTATCTTTTTTGGGGCTTGGTGGTTTGGGCTATCGGAGGAGGGTTTGTCTGGTTATGTATTATTATAGTAAAAAATTTCAGCAATATACTACCAATAATTATTATAGGAGCAATTGTGATCTTTATTATTTACGTACTTTATAAAACAGGAAAAACTTTTCATGATGATGTTGTAAAACGCTATTAAACTAATATTATGACCCCACAAGAATTATCAGATTTACAGAAAGTCGCCATAAATTGGTGGCTTGAGTTAGTTTTATTGGAAAGAATTAAATTAGCTAAAAAGTATATTGGTACAAGTAATTTACAATCATTAACACATCTTGAAATAATGTATTGTTACCTTTATTTTAAGGAAGAAAATACATTGGTGCATGAAACGAGACGCTAACTGGATTATTTTTATTAGTATAATTATCGTTTTTATTTTAACCAGCGTATTATGGTTACACTATAAGGAGTTTGGTAAGACAATATCTGAGCCACACATAGTTCATACAATTCCACATCTAATATCAGTCGGGTTTCATGTGGATACAACCTATTTAACTTTGGAGGGAAGTATAGGCGCGTCTTTTGGCTCGACAGTGGGAGGTAGCATGGGCCACAGAGTAAACGATACGTTATTTCTGATTAAAGCGTGGCCAAAAGCTGTTCCACTAATTCACACCCATAAGGATGAATTCCGTACTGTCCAAGATAATCATGGGATAATGGTGATCAACATGAAATAACTAATAAATTTCCGTGTAAATTGCAATGTTAAGGAGTTTTTAGTATGTTTGACGATGATCCCAGTAACTCAAACAAAAGTAGTAGTCAGGAATTCCAATAATGACATAATAGTTAATGGAAATTGTTATGCAGCCGCTATAGCCTCTATGCTTGAGGTTCCCATCACAGAAGTACCCAATATTGAAATGTTTTTTGGGACATCATTCGACCATGAATGGTTAATGAATGCATGGCTTAAAGAAAAGCATAATGTAAAAATAGACTTCGCAGAAGAATATGAGATTTTTCATGTTGACTTCATAACTAATGAAGCTCCAGAGGTATGGGCCTTATTGGAAAATGATTTCTATTTTGGTATTGGTCCATCGTCTCGTGGGGTAAACCACATTTGTATTTATAAGGCTGGAAGATTAATTCACGACCCACACCCCACAAGAGAAGGCTTACTAAGACTCGAAAGACTTGAAAAAATCGTACCACTTGTGGAAGGAGAATCCCAAGTAGCTAAAAGTACTGATATAGCATCATTGCGAGAAACAATATTATCTTACTATACGCTTAACGCTCGCCTTTCTGAAGAATTAAGAATAAAAAACGAAGAGATAGAACTTTATCGGAAGACCTTAGTAAGATTAAGAGATCATGACAAAAAAAATAATTTTGGCGTTATCGCTGTTGCCATTGATGCGGTATTAGCTGAATTTAAAGTAACATTATAAACTCTAATATAATGAGCAAAGCCAAACTATATGATTTATTTTTATCCTCTGAACTAATAAATAAGTAATATGCTACAGAAATGGGAATATAAGACTGAAATAATTATTATGCAAAGCAATCTGACTGCTTTGTTAAATTTATTTGGTGAAGATGGGTGGGAACTTGTAACTGTTGTCTTCAGGCCAATTAGTAATGATTATATTATTGATGGGAATTGGAGGGTAGTATTTAAGCGCCCAATTCCACCAGCTAGTGGACATGAGCATATGATAAGCAATTAATAGATAAATAAAATGAAAAGAACATTAGTTAGACTATCATTATTTATTATCTATATCTTGGTCATCCACTTTTTAATTACAGAGTTACGTGGAGACACTCAAATAATCATGGCTTTTATTATGACTTGGATATGGGAGCCAGCTACAGTGTCATTATTAGGTTATGACAAACAACGTCGCCCACCAAAAATTTTTTAAATTAATACCATGAGTTACGATATTAAATGCCCTTATTGCGATAGAGACCTTGATATAGATCACGATGACGGCTATGGTTATGAGGACGGTCCTACTTATCAACAGGAGTGCCATTGGTGTGATAAAAACTTTACGTTTACCACATCAATATCTTACAATTATGATGTACAAAAAGCGGATTGCTTGAATGGTGGAAATCATGATTGGCATCCTACCATATCATATCCTAAAGAATTCACTAAAATGAGGTGCAAAATGTGCGACGAAGAACGCAAACCCACATCTGATGAACTGGTTTTAATTGTTCAATCACAAATTAAATAGCTATGACACCAGAAGAGAAAAAGAAAGTGGAATTAGATCTAATATGGAAACTTATTGAAACTTTTCAGGAAGCCAGAATTAATGACGATGATTGTATTGACACTGATACATGGAGTGATGATGTATTATCCTATAATGATGTCGAGTGTTTTCTTTATGAAGAATTAGAAAGAATAGATAAACAAATTAAAAATCATGAATAACATTAATTTCACTCGTGAACAAGTAGAAACAGTTTGCGCTGGTTGGTCGATTAAACTTATTGAAATAATAGAAAGTAAAGAATTTTTAACCAAAAATTCGGCAGATCTATTCTTTAAATGGTTTAATGAAACTTACCCAGCACAAACTGATAACGTTGGGTATGCAAAGGGAGAGGTGTGTAATCGTTTAGGTTGTGATGGAATTCTGGAAGAACATTATTCAGATGGTTCCTGTAGCTGCCACATAAATCCACCATGTTCTCATTGTGTGGAAGCTAGAGAGTTTTGCCCAGATTGTGGATGGGAAGGCCGAGAAGATTAATCACTATATAATCAATATATGAAAGTTAAATTATTAAAAAAGATTCGCAAAGATTATAAAGTGGTACGATATACCACCATGGATCATGATAAGTACCCAAGAGGTCATGAAATATATCGCTTACTTTACAAAGGTAAAACAGTACCCAAAGCATGGGTTGAGTCTACTGAAGATTGGCGTGTCCTTATTTTAGTAGCTGCATATTGCAAAGGAGGAAGTGATCTTTGGGACTTAGGAAATTTTTTTGGGGATTCGCTTAGTGAATTTGTGAGGTATAAGAGGGTTTTTCATAAACTAGATAAGGCATTGCCCAAGAAAGAAATAACAGAAGAACAGAACATCTTAAAAGGCAAACAAGTTTTCCCATGATTTCACAGCTAGAATATGAAAAATTGCTACAATATGTGGCAATATTGGAAGAAACTAATCCATACACTCTAGCAATAAAAAAATGGACAGACTCTTTTGCAACGTTAAGTAGTAGAAATAGCCTAATAAATCAATTAACCAGAGTATCCATGAATGATATAATACTAACGACGGTAGATTACAATTCTTCCGATAATTGGGATACTGGAGTAGTAACGGTAACTTTCGATATTCTTTTAAAATAAAACAACATGAAAAAACTACTATTATCTCTAGCTGCTGCCGCTGTATTCATCCTTGGGTTTTATGGCTTATTTAAGCTAGGACTGTATTTAAGCCTAAACGAAATAACCCAGATACTTATATTAATGGCCTTTATAGTAACGTATCCATATCTTTATAATAAATATGTAAGTAAATTCATGGATAAACTTTGATTGTATCATTATAATATGTAGCTTTGTATTCTATTAGGGATGAGAGCAAAGTACTAGAAAAGGCCAAATAAAAGACTAAAAATAAAGAGCCAAAAAATTTGATTTCCTAAAAATGTTTCGTAGCTTTATTTTCTAATTAGTTCAATTTAAAATTAAACGTTTATGCAAAATTTAAAAGGTCACCAAGGTGACGTTCAGTTCAAGCAGATTGCAGCACTGCCAAAAGATGCAAAAAAAATCACCAATAAGCCAATTGCATTGGGAGAACATTCTGGCCACATGCACATCCTGACTGGCGATGTCGAGATGTTTGAACATGAAGGTAAAGTCTACACTAGTGTAGGTGGAGATGGTGCAAGGTTGCAGCACATCCACGAAAGTAATCTCACCCCAACTGCTTGGACCTCTACCAAGGAGCTTCAGAAGGCTGATCATGCCGCCCACTTCCTTCCAAAAGGCGTATATGAATTCTTCATCCAGAATTCTTATAACCCTTACACCAAGTTGATGGAAAAGGTTGTGGATTAATCCACCAAAAAGTACCCATAACCCCGATATGGGTACTTTTTCTTCTTCTTTTTTAAAATAATTAAATAACATAACATGAAAATTGAAAAGTTAACTCCAGAGCAAGAAGCCGATATTATTGTTACTAGAGATAAATGGCTCGACCGATTCTTTTCTTGCAAGAATTTCCTGCAGAAAGAAAAAGCCAAGAAAGGCATTGAATGGCTGTATGAAATGAGTGGTTTTGCGAAACCTGAAGTTGTTTTCGTTGATAGCCCATATGCTTGCCAAGTGGTGGCGAATAGGGAAATGAAGAAGATCAACAACGAAGATCCAAACAGCCCAATGACCTACTACCAAACGGCCTCCTATTGCAATGTATCTGACTATGGCTGGGTAGCTTGGGAAGATTTCTTCATTAGGCATGAACTTATCACTTTGGACCCCAAAGTTCTGGAAAATTTCAATAGCTTCAAGGAACTGCTTTTGAGCGGTGTATATGATATGATTCAGTTTGACAAGATGTGTATCGTTAGCGATATGCCAACCAAAATCTTCAGGAATAACGGCAGGTTGCACAACCCAGCGAGCTATGCTGTCGAATTCAAAGACGGATGGGGTCAGCATTATATCAACGGAAGGCTCATCCCTGAAGATATCTTCAAAAAAGCGGTCACTCTTACCAAGAAACAATTCTTGAGCGAAAAGAATTCCGACTACAAGGGTGCTTGGTATGAAATCCTGGGCCAGCAGAATATGATGGAGCTATTGGGCGCTAAGGCAATCGATACCAGCGTTGTGACCCACAGGAATGGAGATCTCGAAACCTTGACGCTCTTTAAGACCAAGGAAACATTCGAAGAAATCGATAACCAGCCTTTTGTATGGCTTAAGATGGTTTGCCCCACCACTGGAACGAATTATCTGCAGGGTGTTGAGCCCACTCACACCAATGCTTTGGAAGCTGCTGCTAGCATCAGCTTGTTCAGCAAGGATGAGTACTCATTCGATATGAGATCCTAAGCGATAGATAGATATGTATTTCAAGTTAAGAATACCCACGAATGTTTGTGGGTATTTTAGTTAAAACCATGTTATGACACCTTCAATATATTTATTAGTTGGCTACATAGTATCCTACTGCTTTATCTATCACTATCGTTTATCTGGGAAATCAGCGCCCCTAAAAACAGATGCATTATTTGGTATGATTGGTCCATTTGTATGGCCCCTTCAAATAATATATTTTTTATATCTGCAAGTCAGAAAGAAATAATATGGAAAACTTAGCTACTAGAATAGTATATATTGTCGCTGAAATTAGGGACTCAATTCAGACAAGCATGGGTGAAAATTCATTGGCTTCTAGTACTAGTATAGAAGACTTAATAGATGAGTCAATATTTAATATTTGGTGGAATACGTTGTACTGTTTAAATATTTAGTATGGAAAATATAAATAATGTTATAGTTGATTTTATGGTAAAAACGTTTTCAAATCCTCCTATTTACCGCCCAATGAGTGCGCCAAATTTAGCCACTGAGATAGATAGTTTAGTAACTAATTTTTGGTGGGATATCATTACAAATTACTAAAATATGAATTTTCAAATAACATACCTCAAGAATAAAGTTGTTCAAACAAAACAAGTGATAGAACAATCTATCTATGAACGTTATCGATATGTAAAATCACTTGTTCCAGAGCAAGGAGATGTTCCAAAAGAAGAATGGAAAAATCTTAATAAAGACGAGAGAAAGAAAATGATTAGTGAGTTGTACGACTTCAAATGGCTGGTTAATCTTGATAAGAAAAGTAGTTTTGTTGTAAAAGGAAGTCCTATTCACGAAGCATTTGAAAGAGGAGACGGAAAGCTTATTCTTTCATCAATACAAGGTGGAATTCACGAAGTGGAAATAAAAGAAGTGTTATGAATAATATAAGAGATACTATATCGGAAACTATCTCGATAGGTATGGATGATAAAATTAGACCTAAGTGTAACGTGCTTAGCTTAACTAAGCTAAAGACGTTACATGAGATAGGAGATTTAACCTATGACATTTGGTCGAACGCTAGAAAAACACTTCCACGTTATATTCATAAGATAAGATAAGAAAGAAAAAAGGCAGTGATTCGTATTTCCCCTGCATTTGTACTATAGTTTATAAAAGCAATATTTTAAACATGATTAATATAAAAAATGATATAGTAGAAATAGTTTCGAAGATGCCCATAATTAATGGAACCTACTCTATTGTAAACGGTATTGAGAGCATTATAGATGATTTTAAAGAAATTAGACGAAATTTAATCCCCAACATACTTTCATCACACTAAACAATATAAAATGTTAGTTATTATTTTTTTATTAGCCACGACCATATATTATTTTGCAATGGCGAAAGAATACGAAAGGTGGACCAATTATTATAAGGAGGATTCGAATAGAAACTTTCAAAACTATATGAAAGTTTTAAAGTTACTGAATAAAAAAAAGAAAGGCTAATCTTCGATATGAGAAATATAGATGTTGATCTAGAACTAAATATTAGAGAGAATATTGTTTCAGTGGGCAATAATCTATTAGGCGTTAACTACGCTATGTTAGCGTCTGAAATAGACACTATGGTTAGTGACAATATATTATATACTTTACGTTTAAATTTGTTTCATTATGAACCAAGGGTGGCGTCAAATTAATATTGAAATTATTTTTATTAGGAATGAAATAAACGTATTATTTTTAATATGGATCACCCTAATATAGAGGCATCACTTATACTGGTTGATATTAGAGTTCCTTTTATTCCAGATTGGTGGATGCTAATGGATGAATTATTAAAAATAAAACAATGATTAACATTAATCAGACTACACAACGTTTTATTAATAATGTATACAGCAAGCTCTATTTCTCGAATGCTTTTCCCACTGATTACAAAGTATATAAGTTTAGTAGTATTTCTATATGTTCAAATATTAATAGAGCAATTTTCAATCTATATGATAGTATAACCTTTAATATCATTTTATAGTAGTTATGAAAAATATAATATATAGTATTAACGCGGTTGTGAGTATTAGAATTGATAATAAAATAGGAAATCAAATATTCCTTAATTTAGAGGATTATTTATTTGATTATACTAGGATAGAAATAAACCACGGCATTATTATCCATATAAGAAACGCTGTTGCGCTTAATGTAAATACTTTTAATCTTAAGTCCATAAGAAAAGCTGCTCGGTTAAAAGCTCTTTAATATCATGAAAAATATAAGTCTCNNTACGTATTAAATATAGTGTAGGGAGGATAGTAACTTTTGATAATATTCAATCAGGAATACGTATATTAAGATCTAGCATTAATTTTATGCTTAGAAGAAGCTTATGAGAAACATAAATTATGCAACTAAAGCCTTTTTATTTTACCTAACTTCTCAGGTAAGTAGTGGCCATTATTATACTTCTAATAATCATGATGAAATACATCGCATAACTCATAACCCAATTATGGTTAATAACAACATCAGTATAGGAACTGTATTTCAAGAAGTTAGAACACACATAGCCTTAAGGTTTATTTGAAATATTTAATTAGCAAAATGAAAAAGATTTACTATAGCCATAAGTGCTTTAAATTTGACAGTATTTGGAGACCAATAATAAAGACTATTAATCGTGTGTGTAAAGTGGAAGCCCAAGGCGAAGTCACATATGAAGTCTTTACAAGAATAAAGGATCATGATTTTATTTTTTTTAATATGAGACGTAACTTAAAATCAAGTTTAAATGAATAGAGTAAGAATCGCTCGTTCGGGTATTGATCTTCATTCCCATTTATTATTAAAATCAATATCAAAGGACTTGTTATATAGAGTAAATAGAATATTAGGTTCTAATGTGAGGTTTATTTGTTCAGAAATTGAAATAAACCTTAAAGCTATGATTACCAACAACTCATAAATTGATTTCTAATATTTTGATAAATTAAGGGAAAAACGACTTTTTCGAGATATTTATAATAAACAATATCATGAAAAAGCTCGTTTTAATTCTTACAACAATAATTTTAGTATCCTGTGGACCTTTGAATAAGGTTACCATCCAACAAAGGCTATTGACACAAAGCCCTGTGAGATATGATACAACGCATTATGATGCTCAAAATAAGCCTACACCTGTGTATGATAGTATTTATGTCATTTCACCAAGTAAGAGAATGGCATGGAGGAAAAGCACCTCTGATACGAAAGCTACATTTATTGGAGGAGTTATAGTTTCGGCTGGTGCTTTCGTTCTAGCTGGTCATGAAGCTAATATAGGTCACCCTTATGTAATGCTTGGTTATGGGGCTATATCCATTGTAGGGTTAGCTATCGCTGGAGATGCAATGGAATGGAATTATTGGAATTCTGATCGTGAGATAACAAAGAGTGATTACGATTCAGTGAAAAATGCTGGTGGTGATTTTTCTTATCTTTGGAAAACTAACTAATGAAATCATTAGTTATTTTAATATTATTCCCTTTTTTACTTCATGCTCAAATCAGCATGAAGGATATCCCAGCAGTTGCATCGGTGTTTGTGGCTGGTATGGCTGATGGCTTTAATCAAACAATAGAATTCAATTATCCAGTCTTTAAACATCATTTTCCCAATGCCAATGATAATTTTTGGAATCCTTCAATCTCCTATTTAAATAAGTACAAAGGCAGGGTTGAGGCCAACGGAGCTGCCTTTCCTGGGTCTACAACATACTTGGTTGAATTTACAGACGGATATCACTTCACCAGACTACAAGAACATATAGGATATACTGCAGCTATCGTATTCTGGATTAACGGCAAAACTAAAAAGAAATGGTGGCAGTATGGTATAGATGCACTAGAATCTATGGCAGCGAATAGAGCTGGTTTTGTTTTAGTTTACGATGGTATGAAAATCAAATAGTTATCTTCTAATCTTACAATCTTTAAAAATGTCTTATATAATCACTTCCGTTGATATCAAACGTAGTGTTGGAAATCTCAAGTCGTGTATTGCTGACGAGATTCACTTTAATACATCCAATGAAATAAGGTATAAAAGTGGGCTTATTCATACTACTATTACAGAAAATATGTGTATATTTGATATCAGAATTAATTTGGTTATATGAAAAATATTAGCAATGGGATAAGTAGTGGTTTGGTACCACTTGAAATTTCAATCCAATCAGGTGTAGTTAGAGGTACAACCATTAGTTTAGCTATATATATCCGCCGTAGCATTGGGGCAGCTGAGCTTACAATTAGTCTCATATATCGGGGCATAGGAAACAATCTTACTCATTTAATTAATAGCCATATTATCAATAGAACCAGTTTCCAAAAATTTCTAACGCTTAAAAATAAATAAATTGAAAAAAGGTAACTTCCAAATTAATTTCCATCGTTGGGGCCAGTCTGGGTATCATTGTACAACTGATGACATGTATGATTGTGTGGATTGTCTTGCGGCTGGTAAAGAACATTCCATTATTGGTAAAGAAGGCGCACCAGCTAAAGGTAATGAATTTAGTTTAAAGGGTGATACCACAACTATTAGAGAATGTACATGCTGCCATAAGCAAGATGGTCCATGGGTTAAATGTTATTAGTACTATGTGGGCTAAAATTTTTGATCATGAAGCGAATTAATAAACAGATAGATAAAAAATTATTTAATATTCATCATGTTACTAATCAAAAAATATTAAATACTTTAAACAGGGACACGTATATATAAATTGTACAATAAATTTGCGGCTTCCTATTGGCCGTCTTTTCATGTCAATTCACAATGGTGATATAAACTTAAAACATGAGAACAATTGAGGTGGAAATAGGTCTTAAAATAATATATTTATGGGATACCTGTAAACAGGATATTATAACACAAGAAATTTATCTTAACTCAAGAGTCCTAGGCCCATTGAATGTTAGAATAATAAATATAATGCATCTGGACATAAAAAATGGTACGCGTAATGTTATAAATATTTAACCACAACGTATATGAAAATTATTCATACATTGAATCAAGATATCTGCAGAACATATGTAAAAATTTACGAAAACATTAGGGATAATGTCAGTTTTAATGTTCATCAGTTAACTAATACTATTTTAATTCACGATAATCGTTATTATGAAGCTTATAATCATTAACCCTAGGAAAATATGTAGAATAAATGTTACTTTGTTATCAAACTCAGCTATAGAGTCGAGTATTTATTATCAAGTATATTTCAAGTTAATAGTAAGTATAGCCAGAAATATAAGCATGCAATTAGTAATTATTAATGCTAATCTTAGTTCTAATTTTATAATATTATGAAGCTTATAATCATTAACCCTCTGTTAATTGTCACACAGGTTCCAGCGGAGAAAATATATATATATAACTAATAACTCATCTTTTTTATAATATTGTGTATAGAATAAGAATACCCATGAATAGAGAAATCCATATGACTAGGATTAATATCAATCGTAACATTAGTCAATTTTAAACTATTATTATGAGACTTATAAATAATAGAATCACTAGTCATGTCACTTTATACATATGGATATATAGCAGTCGCTTGAAGGAAGACCACTATTATACAAAAATTTTTAGACCTTTATTTAATGATATAGAGACAATAACTAGGGTTTTAAAATTGATTTAAAGGATATTTTATGAAGATTATTTCATACGAACTATACAGGAGTGTTCAAGAATGCTTTAGTGAAGCAATAAAGTTTAAAACATCACAGGCGATTACAGAAAAAATACAATGTAGTATTCTTTGGTGTTTCATGGTTAATTCACCTATAAGAATTCGTAGTATAGTTAATAGCTCTATTCAAAATTTTATAATATAAAAGTTATGAAAAATATTGAAATGCTTTTATGGAATAAGATTTTTGGTAGGATATATGATAACATCTTGACTAATACTAATCATTCCGTCTCTATTATGAGTATTTCAAATCTTCATAGGCCCATCGGTCGTGATATTGCAAGTAACATCACTACTAACATTCGTACTAACATCATAGATAACATCAAGGAAAATTTATGAAAAGCATCCAAAACAAGGTCCTATATGAGATCTTTAATGAGATAAATAATTTTTACAGTGAAGTTTATTGTAAGATACGTAGCGAATATTATGCTCCTTATTTTAACAACTGTTGTAATATTATAGATGATATCTGGATTTCAAATCGGAATAGTATTTATGGAAATATCAGGGGAAATATCAGAAACACTATAAACGTATGAACAACATTAATGGAAATATATTATTTATAATACAGCTTTCCTCTATAATATGAGATGTGTAACAAACGATATAACTAACAATCTAATTATCACTATCCGTTTTAAGCACTTATATGGTCCTTATTTAAGTGCAGAGATGTACAACTTATTAAATCCTGTCCATATGGTATTTTATAATGTGGAGTTTAATTTTATGTTTAGGGTAATTTTAATAAAAGATTTTTACATGCAGAATATTAATAAAGAAATAAGAGTAATAATTAGAGATATTAGCGAAAATATTTGGACAAATGAGATGACACTTATACGCAATAGGGTTTGTAATAGACTTCCCAATCCAATAGATGAAGTGGACAATTCTATTGCAGGGCATGTTCATCGACTTATTAACATAAATATTTTTATATGATAAATATTGACGATTCAATTAATAGCACAGGGAATAATAGAAGTGAAGATATATAGTGCTATAAGACTCATATACCAAGATGTCAATGACACAATTATCTCAAATACTTGGTATAAAGTTGAAAATACTGTGGAAGATGGAATAACTAATATCTTAGACGGTATTCAAACAAATCTTAAAATTGATATTAAAAAATATGAAATTAACACATAGCATTGAAGCCAGTATTAGTAAAGTCATGGCTACAGTGAATGATAATATTCAGAACTCATCTAATATATCAGACGGAGTTAACATTAAGACCAATGTTTTAATAGAATCACCTTTAACAGATATGATATTGGTTGCCACTTGGACTAATATTAAGGATGAAATTAGATATAAATTACTGTATGAGAAACGTTACGCATAATATACTAATCAATATGGATGTTATTAGACTTAACATTAGCCGTATTGTTTTGGATAATATTAAGGTTACCATTAATATCGATCCATGGATCGATATTATAATTCAACCAACCGAACTAAAACCAAGTCTTTAGATATGAAAATTATAAGCGATTCTATTGGTATGCAAATATATAATAGTATCCTACTATATACACATAGTAAGATAATAATTGAGATACCTTATAATAGATCTAAGATAGATGAAGATATATGGGAGTACATAGTTCGCGTAACAAGAGAAGACTCAAAAGTTAAAGATAGTGTAAAGATAATTTTAAATTATGGTTAATATTAATAGTGAAATATTAAGGTGTGGAGCTAACAGTACTTTCTTTATGATTGGTAATAATAACAATGAATATTCTACTCGTACCATTTGGACAGTACTAGAAGTAATGATTAGTTTGGTAGCTCGTAATATCAAAGCTAATATCATGGATGAAATAACTATATCATGAACAACACATTAAAATATACTGGGGCAGAAATCAGAAATAGCATTTGTGACGCTATAAATGATAGTACAGAGATAGCATTACTAGCCCAAATAAATGGTTTTAATATATGGCCCATTGTGTGGCGTAATGTGGGTTTAATTAAAAATAATATTCAAAATAATATTCAAGATAATATCGAAACATGGTTAATATTAGAGAAGAAATAGCATTAATTAGTTCTGAATTCTTGCAAAGTATCAATGATAAAATTGAGTTTTCAGTGTGGCGTAAACCAAATTATACTAGATCTTTTAATTTAGGTATCAATATAATATTTAGCGGTTTGAAAGATAATTTAAAAAGACGATATGAATGAAATCAAACATAAAATAACAGATCACATCTTTTATGGCATACGATATCCAGTGTCTCTAAAAATAAACGTAATTCGTATGGGTTGCCCAGTATTTTTAATTCGGCTAGAATCTATAACAGATATTAAAGTAGGTATTGAAAATGGTATACTCGCAATAGGTTATAGTTATGAAAATTATTAATACAACAAATATGTTCTTGATGGAACTGCATAATACAGTGTTCGTCCCAACTTGGACTAGTAGTTTGGTGCAAATCACATGGGATAATGTTTCAATAGGGACTGCTACTATCAGTAATGTCTATAATGATATTTGGTCTCACCAGTAATAATACCATATGAGAAATATTGGATATGAAATCAGCCAAACCACCAATAAACTGCATCTTGAAATTAGTGTGCATATTTGGGCGATAATTAATGACCAGCCTAGTAACTGGGGAAATGACTTAGCGGATAATTTTTTGAGTAATATACACTCTAATATCTATAAAACATTCCTATGAGAATACTCTATGATATAGAAACATATGTTAATGTCTTATGTGTTAATGATATGCCTACCCGCACTTCTAATATCGATTTATACGAAAGAATAAACATTGCAATATGGAGTAAGCTGGATATTGATGCGTACCGAAATATAAAAGAAAACCTTATTGTCTCAATATATAATTAAATGCAAGATATATCAGGTCAAATAAACGAAATTTTATTATCATTATATTATGATATAATGCAATCAGTTAACTATCCCCCCAAGATTCGCATAAAGACTACTATGTTGATGTTTCATATAGACGAAAACATAAGCCGTGTACGCCCCAATATACAAGAAATTTTAGTAATGGACATTAAATTTCGTTACTAAAAATAAAATTAGTACCTTTAACAAAATAGTTAAAATATATAAACATATTACATATATTTTTAATATTAGGTTTAATTAAAAATATGCTAAACAGAACAGGTAAGATCAATACTTTTGTTCATCATCATATCTTGGCTAAGGGCCAAGATATGATCGCCAAGAGTATTGGTAGTAATACATGGGTTACGATTAGAGAAAATATTTATCGTAACCCATATGATAACATTAATGCTGATATATGGGCTAATTTTAGGACTATTATTAGGGCTAATATAAGATTATGAGGAATATTAGTTTACATCTTGCTTGTGTATTTAACGATACTAATACACGCCGATTATGTGGCGAGGCAATTGGTATTATAACAAATCCAAAATGTAAACCAACAGAAAAAATTCACAAGGAAATGTTTGATAAAATTCACTACCCGATTAGAAAAGTTTTCATGGATATTAATTGGAATCTGGAGGATGAAATGGGATGAAAATATTAGATATCCAATTATAAATAAAATGACTGATAAAGTAATGCTATCAACAATGCGGTTTACTCCTGTAAGGATATATAGCGATATTATTTGGGACACATTAACTATTGAGATAAGCGTCAACATTGATGGTCTTAGGTTTAGTTTGACAGATAATTTATCTTCTTCAATAATATCTCATGAGTAGTATGAATGAACCCAGTAAAATTACTGAATTTGTTAGAATCCTTTCATTTGATATATCAAAAAAACATGCGATATATGATACCACTACCCATTACGATATAGTAAATATATGGCATCCTATTTCAGATNNACACATCCTATTTCAGATCTAGTGAATGAAATTTATAATAATATTACACTTTAGTTATGAAAGAGATTAATTCTAAGACATGTGATTTCATAATACGTTACATTCTTGCGGAGAGTGAACCTATATTTAATCCTAGCAATCGTCTTTTTGTGTCTATGGGACGTGAAATTAATCTAACTATTAATAACGTGTTTGATTCAATCACAATTAATTATGGAAATTATCAGTGCTAGTATTTGGCGTAATATTCACCATGACATCTATTACATAATCTGGGCTAACATTGGCGATAATATTGATGGTTATACCAAAGCTAAAGCATATAGTATTAAACTTGTAATCTTGACTAACATCAGACCAGTTTCAGCTAGAGACCACTTACAATTATATGAAACTTATAAAAAATAGAAATCGCTTCATGAGTCAAACGAGATGGGATATCTATCTGGAAATTTCCCATCTCACTATGACGCATAATATCTGGTCTAATATCTCAACTACTACTAGAGTTAACATCAATAGACCCATAATGTATAGTATTAGGAATAATATTAGGTATAACATCCAAAGTAATATCTGGGCTAACATAGCAATTAATATATGAAAAATATAAGCAGTTACACTACTGGTACTTTTAATAATATGTGGAATAATATCGTACATGATTATAATAATAGTATAGTTGCTAAACTTAAAAAAAATACCATAACCGCTATCAGGAATAACATTGGTAATCTTAGATATGAAATCAGACGTAATATTATTAAAAGCATATGAAAAATATACGAATAAACTCTTTTATACATGAAATAAAATGGGGTATTAAGGATCAAATTTGCCCTAGTGATATCGCTTATACGCTATATTTTATTACTTGGAATACTATTAATACTATGAGAAGCAATTTGTCTCAAATTATAATAAATGAATTTCATATTAACATGCAAAATAAAGCCTCTTAATATGAATATGAAAATTATACATTTTATTGGTGAACTAAAATGGGGTATTAATAGCCAAATGCAGAATACTGATTGTGATGATGAGACTTGGGATCATATAGATACTCCTCTAAACGAAGACATCACTACAACTATAAGGAATGATATATTTAATAATATAAAAATCAATATTAGAACTAACCCGCTAAATAAATCTCATGAAGCTTCTGAAGTATAGTATCAGTCTTAATCTTAATGTTATCAACGATAATATTAGTGCTAATACTAGGAATAATACTAATATTAATATTTGGAATAATACATACAATAACATATTGAGAGATATTAATAAAAAAAATCGATACAAGTATGCTTCATAATATAAGTATATGAAAAATATTGATATCTGTAACATTTTTAGGCTTAACACTAAAATCATTAATAATAGAATATTGAGAGCAGTTGCGTTTGGTCTCTATGATACTATGCATCATGAAATAATAAATAAAATACCACCAGCTGTGACGTATACGATGATATTATTGGTAATATTAGTGCTAACATATCAAAACTGTGGGATGATGAAATATAAAACTACGACATGAATAATAATATCTATATTAAAGTCAGCAAGATCCGTAGTTTAATTAGCAATGAGATTCATGGTAAGGTTAGGGATATTATTCTGGATAATACTTGGGATAACATCAAGAGAACTATCTGGGACAACGTGTGTGATAATACCTACTCAAATATTTGGATAGCTATCGATATAACTATTGAACCATGAAATATATTATGATTAGCCCTTGGAATGATATCGGCGATGGGATTTATATAAATATTACTCACAATATTTATTCGAACACCCTTGCAAATATAAATACTGAGTTCATTACTATTACAGATACCGTCTGGGTTACTTGGGGTGTCATGAGAACTGCAATACGATCAATAATAGCCCATGAAACTAATTAACCGTATTATTAGCAATAATATCTGGGATAATGTCCATGAAATCATCTGGACTAACCAGCGGCAGCAAGAGAGGTGGAATGACACTCCGAACATTATCTTAAATGTATATTTTAATGTTAAAAATAATATTTCAGAAACTATATGAATGATATAACGATTAATATAATTAATAAAATTGCAATAATTACAATACAGTATAAATTAAATGCCAAGTTAACCAATAAAATATGGCGGGATATACGGGATAATGTGAGTGTTATCAAGGCAAATATCGAAACTAATCTGAATAATCATATTACCTTATGAAAAACATTAAAAAGAAGATCAATGATAAGACCAATACTAACGTCCATTCTCCTATTTATTCTAGCGTTTGGGAGAATATTAATACTAATATATGAAACAGTGTCAAGCTTTGAAAGGCCCTTTGTTTAAAATGAAGACTGATATAGCAGACAAAATTGCTACTGCTCCTCTTCTTAGTGAGTATAGTGTTTGGGAGAAGGTTTTAATAGATATTTTAACTAGCACTAATGACTCCATTTTTAGAGTATTCGAAAATCTAAAAACTAATGTAAACTTATGAAACATATAGATTCTTACTTCTATAATACGGTCCACGATGAGATCAAGATTATTATTAATATTAAGATCTGGACCACACTCCGTAATAGTGGCACAAGAGATCTATGGCTTAAACGATACGACTACATCTGGAATCGTATATTGGATCGTATATTGGATGACATAAGTAACTTTCTCAAAAATGAGATCTCAGCTAAAATTGATGCTAATGGAAAATAAAGGAACATACAATAATAAGATTGTAAACAAAATTAGACACGATATTTCTGAAGTAATTATAAAAACTTTTTATGAAGAACCTGATCCTAGAGAAAGCATGTATCGTAAAATTGCTCTGGGCGTATCTGATCAGGTGTGGATCTTAAAAGATAATTTAATACTTAATCTTAATATGTACTAGCTATACCAATTAAAAATA
>PLXT01000040.1 GCA_003151535.1 Methanobacterium sp. | reverse complement strand
AATGATAGGTACTTGACTATAATTTCTGAAACATCCTATTTGAAAGGCTATGCAGATTATATTTACATTTTCGGGAGAATAAAGGATAAATTTGAAGAAAATAATTTACCCAGTATCAAAGAATGTGAAGATAAAGGAATAGGTATATTGACTATTGATTTTAATAATGATGTTCATGAATTTTTAAAAGCTAAAAAAGTACCAATAAATAGTTTAAATAAAAAAGAAGCATTATTTAGAGTATTTAATAAAAAATTTAAATCAAATGATCAAAAAACTTTCATTGCGGACTATATCCTTCAGGCAACATATGAATATAATTTAAATGCCTCTAAAAAATGTGCAAAATTTATAGATATCTACAATGAATTATTCTCTAAAGAAGAATACAAAGAATTATTAAGAAAGATTCTTGGAGGAAAGCATTTATTAAATCCTAGAGGAATGCGTGGAGCATTTGAAAAGGAATATGGTGGTTCATATTACATCGGAATTATTAAAGATAGAAAGGTTATTGAAGATCAATTATGTGTAAATGAAAAAACATTAGAAAAAGTTAAACCGCCAATATTACTTGATAATTATAAAAACTTCCAATCTTTTGGAGATATTGAATTGATTGCTAATATCTTTGCAAAACATTTTGCACATTGGAAGATTATTCTACCTGAAGAAGATATAAAAAATAGATTAGCAGGATATATTCAATATGGTGGCTGGCTTATTCAATATTGTTTTGGAAAAGACGAAACTGGTAATGAATACTTGGATTATTATGCGTCCCATCGAATGACCGATGATTCACATGTACGTATCTATGAGGATGGTAGAGAAGAGTCTCTTCCAGCACTTTCAACTTTCCTATTACTTAGTGATGATCCAGTAAAAGCAAAGCAACTCAAAGATGAATATGAAGAACACAATCATAAAGTAGTGAAAATATTGAATGAGAAAGGATTCAATAAGTTCACAATCAACATGTTCCTACATGCTGGAATGGATAAAGAACAAAAAAAATGAGTAATCATAAATATTAATTTTTTTTGAGTATTGAATTTCATCTATTGGTAAATTAACAATTTAAGAATAATATCCATATGAACAAATATATTAATGTATGAAAAATTAATTGTTATTTAAATGAATAATATTTGGGGGAATTTTATGGTTAAAAAACATTTTTATAGTCCTTCTGGAGGGTATGGTGGCACATTTGATGGTTTGTCTAAACACCCAGATAGGGTAAGAGAAGCCGAACATAGAAAAGAAATGAAAAGCAGAAGGGTAAATCCAAGTAATAATTATATGCCTGTATATAATCCTAAAAACAAGACCGAATATAGTGGATTGGGTTCTGGTATTGTATATTTATTATTAGCAATTATTGCTCTGACTTTATTAGTATTTTTTTGGTGGATTTTGATACCAATTGGAGTAATTTTAGGAATTTATTTATTGACTAAAAAATCTTAAGCCCTTAATAATAAATGAATAGAATAGAGGATTTTAAATGAAAAATGTGTTCAAGAAATCTAATGATATGGTTCCAAAGGTATTTGAGTTTCATCTTACCGACGAAACATCCTAAATAATTTTCTTTGATCACGATGTCACCCATTAGAACAAACTTTTGTATTATTAAACTTCGTGATCAATCTTAACCTACCATACTTTCCTCTACCTTTTCTATGTGAACAGATTTTTTTAAATTCCTTCTTCCTCTCTTCGTCTGTTAAAGATGCAATATAATGTTTAACGAGTTTTATGGCATTTTCATGAACTTCTTCAAATTTATGATTTTGTTCAAATAATTCGTCTTCGACTATATGAAATGCTTCATGAGTTAAAATTTCAGGCCTTTGCACATTTAGAAGCATAGAAAAACTTTCATCATTAATTAGGATTAGATGATCAACATCATAATGTGTAAAGTCTTTGAATAAATTTAGTTTCAGAATTAAAAGATTCTAAACGTTTTTGATCTAATTCTTCAGTAATCAATTTAAAATACTCGTTATTTAAAGGGCATGAACTAACATTAGCATATGCTTCATAAGTATCTATTTCTTCATCATACTCCTCTATTACATCATTGAATTCAAAAAATTCATTTTTATAACAATTTAAATGGTTTCTTCCACCAATAAATAATTTCCATTCCTCATCATCCAGAACAAGAACCCTCCAACTAGGATTCAACTGATATTTGTCCATCACAAACCTAATCAAATTATCAAAATTTCTGCTAACAAAAATTTAGATCACCACTTATAACATTATTAATATCATTATTCTGGACATCAGAATCTAAGACTTTCTGATCATCTTATGAGATATTCCTTATTTTTTTATTATATATAAAAAGTATACAATTTAATCTTTTCTATTTTATGTTAATAGTAAACATTAAATATATAATAAAATAATGTATTGATGAGGTGTTTATATGATATATTGTCAAAAATGTGGAACTGAAAATGTAGATAGTGCAACGTTCTGTAAAAAGTGTGGTGAGTCTACTAAAACTGTTGAATTGAAAAAAACTTCGAGAACAGTTGAATTGGTTTTAGGAATAATAGGTGGAATATTCGGTCTTTTAGGCGGAGTATTTGCTTTAATATTCTCAGCTTTTGCACCAAGTGTAGGTGGTTTAGGCGCCAGTGCAGTATTAGCTTCTATTGTAGGAATAGTTGGTGCAGCATATGTTATGCAAAATGCTAAATGGGGGGGAATTATTCTTATTGTTAGTGCAGTATGGTTATTAATCAGTATATCAGCATTTGGTGTTCCCGGTGCAGTATTATTAGGATTAGGTGGACTACTCGCAGTAGTAAGAAAATAAATATTTTAAGGGGGGATTTAAATGAAAAAAATTATTATAAGTGGAATATTACTGATTTTAGCAGTTGTTGCTATTAGTGGCTGTACAAGTAGTGATAACAGTACATCAGGTCAATCTGAAATAAATGTCACAAATGTATCTGTCTCTTCTTCAGGTGATGGTTTTTACAATATCAATGCTGTAATAACTCCAACCAAAAATATAGACTATCTTGAAATGGCCGCAATATGGTATGATTCAAGCGGTGCTGTTATTGAAACATCTGATTTGCTTTGGAATGTTAATAATGTACAGGCAGGGCAGGTTTATAAAGCTAAGGGTGAAGATTCACTTTACCAGAAAGGCACACCTACAAAGGTTGATATATACATCTTTGATTCTGTCTTCAGTGGTGGAGATACTTCCAAAGCAATATATCATCAGACAGTTAATTTAAAAAGTTAAGATATTCTTAATTTTTTATTTTTTTTATCCAAACATTAATTTAATAAAAATTATTAAGAAGATTGATTGAATTTGAGGGGTTTATAAAAAAAATGTTAAACTTAAAAATTTTAATAGTGGAAGATGAAATCATAGTTGCTGAAGATTTAAAACAGCGATTAGAAAATTTAGGTTATAATATAGTTGGTATTGCAGCTAAAGGGAGAGATGCATTAAAAATAACTGGAGAAACAAATCCCGATCTTATTTTAATGGATATAATGTTAAAAGGAGAATTAGATGGAATAGACACGGCCCAAACAATACGTAACGTCTACAATATCCCATTTATATATTTAACAGGAAGCACTGACAACACAATCCGGGAAAGAGCAGAAACAACCAAACCTTTAGGTTACATTATCAAACCATTCGATGATATAGGAATACAAAACTCCATAGAAATAGCATTTATAAACAAAAAAAACAAGCGAATGTGATTTTTTTCTTTATTTCATTAGGTTTCATCATTTGAGCCAGTCTATGTTATCATAATATTTAAATTTCATGTGAAAAGGTCACAAAACCCTTGTTTTTACTTAAAAACCTATCTATTTGGCTTTCATAGAAAGTGTTAAGGTTCATTTAAACTTATATAAAATTGCAGATATTCAATGGTTTATTTCGATAATATATATTATAATTGAGAAGTACATTGGAAATAATAAATGATTAGAGACTTGTGAGCTTATGCAAAAGACTGAAAATGGAATAGTAATGGATGAAAGAGGATTATTTGTTTTTGGGCCTTGGTGGTTTGTTATATTAGTAATGATAATTGGATTTATATTTTCAATTTCAAAGAACAATAAGGTTAAAAATAAGGGTGCTGAGCATGTTAATGATTATGAACCTGTAAATAAACCGATTAACACTTTAAGTGCAAATAATATCTGCCCCCACTGTGGGAAAAATAATTCTAAAAATGCCAAATTTTGTAGTGGATGTAGGGATAATTTAGTCGATTATCCGGGAATATATTGCCCTGAATGTGGAGAAAGCAACTCTAAAAAGGCTAAGTTTTGTATAGAATGTGGGAAAAAATTGGATAATATTTAAAATGTAAATTTATTATAAAATTAAAGGGATATAATATAAATTGGGGGGATTTAGTTGAATTGTAGTAAATGTGGTTTTGATAACAAGGCAGATGCACTTTTTTGTAAGAAATGTGAGGCAGATTTAACACGTCAACAGAGTATTATTAATCGGTTGAATGGTCAAATAAATTTATTATCAGTTTTTATCGGGTTAATTTTTTCTATTATAGAGAATTTCTATTAACTTAGTTTTTTTATTATTTTTGTAGTGTTTGAATTTTTTGGTGAGGTTTTAGTTATTTTTTTTGTGTTTTTTCTTTGTTTCTATTTATTTTCTCTATTTTTTCCTA
>PLXT01000057.1 GCA_003151535.1 Methanobacterium sp. | reverse complement strand
TTGGAATCAACTGTACCTGTTGCTGAAATGTTCGGATTCGCAGGAGATATAAGATCTGCTGCTGAAGGTCGATGTCTCTGGTCAACTGAAAGTGCAGGGTTTGTAAGATTACCTCCTGAACTTCAGAAGACAATTATAAAAGAGATAAGGGCTAGGAAAGGATTAAGTCCAGAACCTTATGGACCAGACCATTACATAGGCTGATCATGAATTTGATGATATAAAATTTGATTTGATATAAAATCTTAATGGAGGTATATTTTATGGCAAAGGCAAAAGAACATATGAACTTAGCGTTTATTGGACACGTAGACCATGGTAAATCAACACTTGTCGGACACATTCTCTTACAGTCAGGAGCTATAGCAGAAAAGCAACTTTCTGATGGTGAAAACAAGTTTAGGTTTGTTATGGACAAGCTCCAAGAAGAAAGAGAAAGAGGGGTTACAATCGATTTAGCTCACGCAAAATTCGACACTCCTAAATATCAATTCACAATTGTGGACTGTCCTGGTCACAGGGATTTCGTTAAAAACATGATCACAGGTGCATCCCAAGCAGATGCAGCTGTACTAGTTGTTGCAATAGATGATGGTATAATGCCTCAAACCAAGGAACATGCTTTCCTTGCTAGAACACTCGGTATCAACCAGTTAATCATAGCAATAAATAAAATGGATCTTGTTGACTATGATGAAGCAAAGTTCAACGAACTCAAAGACGAGATAGGTGCACTAATCAAAACAGTTGCATACAAACCAAAAGATATCAACTTCATACCAATATCCGCATTCCAAGGAGACAACATCACAGTAAAATCAGACAAAACTCCATGGTACAAAGGACCATCACTAGTTGAATCACTTGCAGAACTCAAAGCACCAGAAAAACCAACACAGCTACCATTAAGGGTACCTGTACAGGATGTTTACACAATCACTGGTGTCGGAACAGTCCCAGTGGGAAGAGTAGAAACTGGTGTCATGAAAAAAGGTGACAACATTATATTTGAACCACCAGGATCAACTGGAGAAGTAAAAACCATAGAGATGCACCACGAAATGCTCGAACAAGCAGAACCGGGTGACAACGTAGGTTTTAACGTCAGAGGTGTAGGTAAAAATGACATTAGAAGAGGGGATGTAGCTGGACACACATCTAATGCACCAACAGTTGCAAAAGAGTTCACAGCACAGATCGTTGTATTACAACATCCCGGTGTTATCACCGTAGGATACACACCAGTATTCCACTGTCACACAGCACAGGTTGCTTGTACCTTTATGGAACTCCAGAAAAAACTGGACCCAGCAACTGGTCAAACCAAAGAAGAAAATCCTGATTTCCTTAAAACTGGTGACGCAGCATTTGTTGTTGTCAGACCGACCAAACCAATGGTAATAGAGAAGATCAAAGAAATTCCTCACATGGGTAGATTTGCTATCAGGGATATGGGTCAAACTGTTGCAGCTGGAATGTGTGTAGATATTGTACCAGCAAAGTAATTAACAGATGATAAATGAAGGTAGAATTAAACCTTCTTTTTATTTTTATGGAGGATTGGAATGCACAAAGCCAGAATAAAACTCACAGGTACAGATCCTGAAAAACTTGCATACGTATGCGATCAGCTCAAAAGAATAGCAGAGCGAACAGGTGTGGACCTATCAGGNNGTGCCAACCCGTAAATCTCCAGATGGAGAAGGTAAAGCTACTTGGGAAAAATGGGAGCTAAGAATCCACAAGAGACTTGTTGGAATCGAAGCAGATGAGCGTGCTATGCGTCAAGTTATGAAGGTCAACGTACCAGATAACGTGAGTATAGAAATCGAATTAAAAAGCTAATATAGCTTAACCCTTTTTTTATCTTAAAGCCGGGATAGCCTAGCCAGGGAAGGCGCAGGACTTGAGATCCTGTGGAGTTCGACTCCACCTGGGTTCAAATCCCAGTCCCGGCGTTCATAACCATATCAAAGGTTTGCTAAAAATTTTTATATTATTATATTTTTTTTATTAAAAACTTATTTCTCAACACGATAAGATGCTGGAAAAATTTTAATTAATAAAATCGAATTAAAAATTGATATTATGAAATTATTTACAAAATATGCATTTATTTCAGCTATTTTAGGTTTGTTCATTCTTTAAGTTTAATAATAATTTTATTATTTCAAAACTATTTTTCACGATATAATGTATTCTCTACCACTCCAAGCAAAATTCAAGTTATCAATAAATAATTAAGAATTTAAAACAATAATATAATCATCATAATACTTTGGAGGGGTGATTCATGAGGTCAATATGGTCGGGATTTCTTTCATTTGGTTCCATTCTCATACCCATTAGATCCTATGCGGCTAGCGCTAATCTTCATATCAGTTTTCATCAGGTACATAAAACAGACTGTGGAAGAGTGAGATATAAAAAAGTGTGTGAGAAAGATGGAGAAGAGATTAAACCTGAGGATATAATAAAAGCGTATATTGTAGGTGGTGAATGTCTAAAATTTACTGATGAAGAATTAGATGCTCTCAAACCCTTTGCCACTAAAATCATGGAAATTTTGGGTTTTTGTAAACTGGAAGAGATACCAGTAGAAGCATTGAACAAATCTTATTATATTGGGACTGATTCGCCCCAAAAAGGAGGAGCAGGAAAAAGTTTCCTTCTATTGAAGGAGTCATTGATTAAGAGTGATAAAGTAGCGGTAGTAAAATGGGTTTCTAGAACAAATGAATATCTTGGAATGATACAACCACATGGAAATGGATTGCTTCTAAAACAACTACTTTACCATGAACAGGTAAGGCCTATGGATGAAGTTGAAATACTGGAATCTGAAGTTAATGATGAGTTGGTAGATAAGGGTGTACGAGCTGTTGAGAAAATGGCTTTTAATTTTGATTGGGCCAAGTATACAGAGACCTACACCCAAGAAGTCAAAGAACTGGTAGAGAAAAAATTCTTGGGAGAAGAGGTTGAGGTACCAGAATTTAAATTGCCAGAAACCAGATCAATAGAAGCGGAATTGGAAAAAATGTTGGAAGAATAGAATTTAGAGGTTTATAAATGCCAAACATGATAGATCCAATGCTTGCAACACTAACCAGCCCTGAAATAGTATTAATAGGATCTTGGATAATTGAACCGAAATATGATGGTGAAAGGATTATAGCTCTACGTTCAGGTGATGAGATTAGTTTATGGACAAGAAGAAATATTCAAGCGTCCTACAAATTTCCTGAGATCGTTGAAGCATTAAAAAACAATGTTGAAGGGAATGATTGGATATTGGACGGTGAGATGACTGTTTCTGGCGGTTTTAGGCAACTATTAAACAGAAATGTAGAAGACAGATTCATGATTAGACTACTCTCAAAGAAGAATCCTGCTACATACAATATTTTTGATATTATTCGCCATGAAAATGATCTATTAAACATTCCCATTATTGAACGTAAGGGAATATTAATGAATGTTGTGCATCCCGATAAATACATTGAAATTGTACCATTTCATGAAGTTGATAAAATTGAAGAACAATTTCTTAATTATTTAAAAGAGGGTTTTGAAGGGGTTGTAATTAAAAATTCATATTCAAAATACGAACCTGGAAGAAGATCAGATCAATGGTTGAAAATCAAAAGGGGAGATACAGTAGATGTACATATTATCGGGGCGACCAAAAGTACAGGTAGCATCCCTTTTGGTGCATTATTAATGGAAAAAGATGGAAAATATTTTGGTAAAGTGGGTACTGGATTTAGTGACCAAGACAGAGTAGATATATTAAAACTTCTTAAAGAAAATCAGGAACCTCTTAGGATAGCAATACCTCCCAAAGTGGAATCAGAAATATTAGTGACTTCAAAACCTTTATTAGCGGAGATTAAGATGCAAGAAATGATTAAAAGATCTCCAAGGGCACCGGTATGGGTGAGATTTCGATGGAATGAGTAATATGCATGTTTGAAGATAGTAATTTCAAATAACTACAATTAATTTACTCTTTTTAATGTTATTAAAATTATCTTAGGCTGTGCAAAAACCTCATAGGTGCCCATACCATACCGACACCTTTACTAATAATCATTGTGTCATTGCCTCTCTTTTTTTCTCTAGTTAAATATTCTTGCCCATATTTAGAACTTATAAATGGTGCGTAGAGTCCAAAAAATGCAATCTGACCTCTGTGCATGTCCGGATAGTACGAGGTCTACCCATGATCTAGAAATCTTTGGGAAATAATCAGGTTTATGGGAAACGAGTATCACAAAATCGTTTGGAGTTACTCCATGAAGTATAGGAAGTTTGTCTGCTACATCTGTGTCCATATCTGCACTACTCCAACTCTAACTCTAGAAGAATTATTACATATCCAAACGCCCATTATTCTAAATGTATGTGATACCAGCATTTTTCATAGATTGAATAGAAACATTTTTCGGGTCGTTATTCCCTAAAACACTGTAAACTCCCGGTGGTGCCATTAGTTTTGATAAAGATGTAAAAACAGCCCTAACGGATAAAGAGTTATTAGTTACATAGTCTCCCCCAAGAGGATCATATCGGGCATCAATGCATTGGTTCGGTTTACCAAGCTATAAACTCTTTGTTTACTAAGTAATGGGCCGTAATGAATATCAGTTAAGAAAAGTATACGGGTTCCATTAAATTCTGTAGGAATCTGATTAGATTCAACAGTTATTTCCTTAGTTTCTATTAGATATGGTTCTATTAATGGTAAACAAATAGGAATAGGATAATAATACCAATGATTAAAATAATCTTTTTTAACACCTGTAATTCATTGTTGCATTTTTAATTTAGAGTAAGGTTGGTTTGTATATATCCTAATGAACATTTATTTTATAAAAGAAGACCGAGCAGCAATCGATATATTAATCAAGTTGTTATCTTTTTTATGGTAATAGAACTAGTTTATGTATATATTAATTTTTTTTATTACTCCTCCATCAGTTTTTTTATCGATAAAAAATTTAAAACAATATAAAAAACACAATAACTGGTTAATATCTAGTTATAGGCTAAAAGAAAGTATAGAATGGATTAATATAATTTTATTATACTGATCAAATTGGGTATAAATTAGGCATAGGTACTTATCGTTTATTAACAATACAATTATACATACATATTATACATTTGATATAAAAATTCAAGATTCCAAATAATTCTTTTAATCATTTATTAATATTCACGGAGAGATAAAATGCATCGTTTTGATAAATTAACTTCATTTAAAGATTATATTCCACTTATAAGAGAAAATTCTCACGGAAAAAATATCGGCCTGCTTGTAGATGGTCCGAATATGCTTCGTAAAGAATTTGACTGCAACTTAGATACTGTAAGAAATTTAATAGCTGAACATGGAAATATAAAGGTTGGTAAAGTTTTCCTGAACCAATATGCTTCAGATAAACTTATAGAAGCAGTAGTAAATCAAGGATTTTCACCAATGATAGTTGCGGGTGAAACAGATGTCCAAATGGCTGTGGAGGCATTCGAGCTTATTCATAATCCCAATATTGATGTGATAGCATTAATGACTCGTGATATCGATTTTTTCCCTTTGATAAATGTTGCCAAAGAGCATGGCAAAAAAACCATAGTAATTGGGGCCGAACCAGGTTTTAGTGTAGCTTTAAAGAATTCTGCAGATAGTACAATTACTTTGAAAACTCACCAGCCACCAAGCTCGGCATAATTTTGTATATTTTTTTCTATTTTTTTGAAATACCCACTTAAATCAGTTATTTAACATATCTTTCTAACTATTTTGAAGCTATAATTTATTTTATCACTTCATTTATAGTGAAGTACCAAAAGTTTTATACTACTTGTCCATGTAAACCGGGAAAAAGTGGTTTTAAGAGGGTTAAATACAAGATATAGTATGGTGCATAAATTCAACAAGTTTAATAAATTACGT
>PLXT01000141.1 GCA_003151535.1 Methanobacterium sp. | reverse complement strand
CAACACCTATTAACTTGACAGCCTCCATAATATACTGGAAAATTTTTAATTCTTTAGTTTAGTACAATAAAACTTAGTAATTATTATTTTTATAGTAATCTTTTTAAAGGAAGTTGATCAACATTGATCACCGCCAATTTTGGCGATTTAAATTTAGTATTTAAAAACTTGATTGCTTTACATTGAAGTTATTTACAACTTTTTTTGGGATAATATCCCATGGATGTGGCGCAAGCTGAACAAAGAGGTGTTAAATTAATGTATAAATATATAAGAGACGCATGGAAAAATCCAGATAAATCCTACGTTAAAGAACTAATGCGCACTCGCACTCCTGTTTGGAGAAGAGAAAGTGTAATAACAAGAGTAGATCGTCCTACAAGGATTGATAGGGCAAGATCATTAGGTTACAAAGCCAAAAAAGGCTATGTTGTTGTGAGAACTCGTGTTCGTAGAGGTGGATTACGAAAATCTAGATTCACAGCAGGAAGGAAACCTAAACGTCAGGGTATTAAAAAGATAACCATGAAAAAATCCATCCAGAGGATAGCAGAGGAAAGAGTAGCTAGAAAATTCCCGAATCTAGAAATCTTAAACTCATACTGGCTCTGGGAAGATGGTAAATTTAAATTCTACGAAGTAATTCTTGTAGACCCTAACCATCCATCAATAAAGAACGACCCTAAGATTAACTGGATCTGTGAGAATCAACACACCAACCGGGTGTTTAGAGGACTCACAAGTGAAGGTAGAAAGTCAAGGGGACTTCGAGGTAAAGGTAAAGGGGCCGAAAAGGTACGATAGGGTATGATCCATAACATTTCATATAGAGCGTTCGTTTATGGAACAGAAAATAAGGAAAAAGTGTTAGAATCAATTAAAACACTTTTTCCCAATTCTTCCCCTCACTGTGAAGACACTGAGGGCTATTATAAGAATACTGTTTTAATTTTAAGCAACAAAATCGATAAAAAAAGTGAAATAAAAGATTTTGTTAAAAAATTGTCCACATTAAATGTTTCTGCCCGTAAACGGATTTTAAACCGCTTAGAAGATAAGATTGACGAAGGTGGAAATTTATTCTTGCGATTTGACAAACAAAGGGCCTATTTGGGCGATCTAAAGGTTGTTGATCACGGAGATTCTATCCATTTAAAAATTAAGATAGCAGCCTATCCAGCGAAAAAAAAGGTGGCAATAGAAATTGCAAGGAAATTATTCGAGTAGTTACAATTTTTCCAATAGTATGTTCTTTGATCTGCACTTTCATGGGAATGAAGAATTAATAAAAGAAGCAGAAAGACTTGGATATGATGGTATAGGTTTGACACGCTATTATGAAGATTTTAATTCAGAATTTTTAAGACAATTTGATATCCTTAAAGCAAATTCTAATATTATACTCAAAAAATGCGTAGAAATCTCATGTAAACATCCAGAAGATCTCAGAAAAAAGGTTCAAAAATCCCGAAAAAAGGCAGATATTTTACTTGTTCGGGGTGGAGATTTGAAGGTAAACAGGGCTGCATGTGAGGATCAACGAGTAGACATACTTTCACAACCATACAGATCAAGAAGAGATAGTGGAATAAACCATGTTATAGCAAGGAAAGCAGCAGAAAATTCCGTTGCAATTGAAATAAACCTAAAAATTCTTCTTAAAACTAATTTACGATATCGTTATAGAGTATTAAGTCAATTTAGACATATAATTGAACTACAAAGAAAATTTAAATTTCCATTAATTATAACAAGCAGTGCTAACTCTAAATATGATCTCATAACTCCACAAGACATTACAGCGTTATCAAAGTGTTTTCAAATGTCCTTTGAGGAATCATTCGATGCAATTTCCAAGATTCCACAAGAGATTATAAAAACCAACGATTTAAGGGATAGTTTTGTTATAGATGGTGTAAGAATAGTTGAGTAATAATATTACAAATTTATAATGATTTTCAAATTTATTTATTAAAAACATTACTATGCTGATTTAAATGATCCAAAAGCTCAAAATACTTCCCCCAACCATTCGGGATAAAAAAAGATATATAGCCTTTGAAGTAACATCCCCCATGTCACTAGGTCGTGAAGACATTATATCTCTGATGTTAGACGGTTCATTGTATCTTTACGGAGCATGCGGTACAGGCAATTTCGAAATGTGGGTATTGAAGTTATGGAGATGCACAACTGATGATGTCAAAGAACATAGAATGAAAGGAATTTTACGCTGTAGAAGAGAAGAAATAGATTCTGTAATGGCAGTTATACCTACCATAACTAACTTCAGAGGTAAACCAATTGTTTTCCACACACTTGGAATTTCAGGGACCATTAAATCTGCAATAAAAAACTTTATTAAACTATAAGAATAAGATGAAATAATAGAATAATAGTTTGTAAACAAGTTAACAAGCTGAGAATTATTTTAAGATTATAATTCATTTCTTACAGGAAAACTTTTAGAGAGGTATATGTATGCAACCGTTTCAAGGAGCAGGATACGATAGGGCTATAACTGTATTTAGTCCAGATGGAAGGTTATTTCAGGTTGAATATGCGAGAGAGGCTGTAAAAAGAGGTACAACTTCTTTAGGTGTTAAATCAGTTGGGGGCATAGTGTTAGTGGTCGATAAGAGACCTACAAGCAAGCTGGTAGAACCCAAATCAATAGAAAAAATATTCCAGATCGATGAGCACATAGGGGCAGCAACCTCGGGATTAGTAGCTGATGCAAGGGCACTAGTTGAAAAGGCTAGAATGGAATCCCAGATTAACAAGATTACATACAACGAGCCAATACGTGTAGAAGGTTTGGCCAAGAAGATATGTGATATGAAACAGATGTACACCCAGCACGGGGGAGTAAGGCCATTTGGTTCAGCTCTCATAATTGGTGGGGTAAATGAATCCGGGTGCAAACTATTCGAAACCGATCCTAGTGGAGCTTTAATTGAATACAAAGCTACAGCCATAGGTGCTGGAAGACAAATTGCAATGGATGAATTTGAGAAAAAATATCAAGAAAATATAAAACTTGATGAAGCAATTGAACTGGCTTTAGATGCTGTCTATGAAGCTACAGAAGGTAAAACCACAGTCGCCAGTGCTGAAATTGCAGTTATTGATGCTAAAGATAAGAAATTTAGAAAATTACCCGATGAAGAAATTACAGAGCATGTTGAAGAACTCCTCATAAGAAAATCTAAGGAGGAGGAAGAGGACTAAACATGGTAAACCTTGAAGATGCAGTTACAGCACGCTTGGAATACTTTGGGGAACACTTCGAAATTCTGGTGGATCCAGACCTTGCTTCAGATTTTAAAAGGGGAGAGGATATTAAAGTTGAAGATGTCCTTGCAGTAGAGGAAATATTTAAAGATGCAAAGAAGGGTGATAAAGCATCTGAAGAAGCAATGCTGAAGGCATTCAACACAATAGATCATCTCGAAGTTGCATCTGCTATTATGCTTAAGGGCCAAATACAATTGACAGCCCAGCAAAGGAAAGAAATGCAGGAAGAGAAGCGTTTAAAAGTTATTGCAACCATAACGCGGGAAGCTATAAATCCCCAAACCAAACTTCCACATCCTGCTAGAAGAATAGAAATAGCCATGGAAGAAGCTAAAGTCCGTATTGATCCTTTTAAAAGTGTTGATGAACAAGTTAATACAACTTTAAAAGCTATAAGGACCAAAATACCCATAAGATTTGAGAAAGTCCGTGTAGTAATAAAGGTCCCCGGTGACTTCTCCGGAAAAGTATACGGTACAATACCGGAATTTGGAAAAACTACCAAGGAAGAATGGCAACAAGATGGGTCATGGGTCGCAGTTGTTGAGATACCTGGAGGTATGCAAGAAAGCTTCTACCAGAAACTCAACGAGCTTACAAGAGGTCAAGTAGAGACTAAATTGCTCTGATTTATTGATCAAAACTACTTTCATTTTTTTGGCATTCCAGTAAAGGAGGCAGAATGTGATATTTGTAGAGGATAAAGAAATTGTAATTCCTGGAGATATTCTTGCAGATGAAGAATATCACTCCGGAAGAGGAACTTTCAAGGAAAATGACAAGGTGTGTTCATCTCTTGTAGGTCTTGTAGCCATAAGGGATAAAAAGATAAGTGTAATACCCTTACAAAGCAAGTACATTCCAAAAAGAGGAGATGTGGTTATTGGAGAAGTTACTGACATAAGATTCTCAATGTGGAACCTTGATATAAACTCTCCTTACTCCGGATTTTTACCAGCTTCAGATGTCTTTGGAAAAGAAAAAAGGGAACTTAACAGAACTTTCGATGTCGGTGATGTATTATTTTTAAGAGTAGTTGATGTTGATGAGGTAAAAAAAGTTAAATTAGGCCTCAAAGGAAGAGGACTAGGAAAATTCAGGGGAGGGATCCTGATTAACATTACACCAACCAAAGTTCCAAGACTGATAGGCAAGAAGGGTTCTATGATTAATATGATCAAAGATCAAACTCATTGTGAAGTTATAGTCGGGCAAAATGGAGTGGTATGGGTTAAGGGAGAACCTTCAATGGAACGGGTGGCTGAAAAAGTCATTAACATGATAGAGGATCAGGCCCACACATCAGGATTAACCGACAGAGTAAGGAATATGCTTGCAAAACTTTTAGGAATAGAACCTGAAGAAGCTGAGTATGAGTTAGGAGAACCTGAATCAGTTGAAGAATCTGATGAACTCGAAATATCAGAAGAAGTGGAGATAACTGAAATTATTGAGATATCAGAAGAATCTGACGAACTAAAGAAGTCTGAACCACCGGAAGAAAAGGAAGAAAGTAAAGAGGATGAAATTGATTAATCAAAAATAAGGGGTGATTATCATTATAACCAATACCAATCTAAACACCGGTACAGAAACCAGTGCAAGAGCCGATAAGAGGGCTTTTGATGAATTAAGAAATTTAAAAATAGAAGCAGGAGTACTTGAAAGGGCAGATGGATCAGCTTATCTTGAAATGGGTGGTAACAAAGTCCTTGCAGCAGTTTATGGTCCGAGAGAGCTTTTTGTTAGACGTTTAATGCAGCCTAATAGGGCTGTTTTGAGGTGCAAATATAATATGGCACCATTTTCTGTTGATGACAGGAAAAGACCAGGACCAGATAGAAGATCTGTAGAAATATCCAAAATAACATCAGATGCATTATCTCCTGCAGTATTCCTTGAAAAATTTCCACGTTCAACAATAGATGTTTATATAGAGGTTCTTGAAGCAGAAGGCGGAACAAGATGTGCAGGAATAACCGCAGCTTCCGTTGCTCTTGCAGATGCAGGTATCCCAATGAGGGATATGGTAGTTGCCTGTGCAGCAGGAAAATCAGATGGCAACGTGGTTTTAGATTTATCGGAAGTCGAAGATAAAGAGGGTGAAGCAGATCTTCCAATTGCAATGATGCCAAGAACAGGGGAAATAACACTTCTCCAGATGGACGGAGACCTTACTGAGGAAGAATTTCAACAGGCCCTAGACCTTGCAATAGGTGGTTGCAAAAAGATTAATGAAGAACAGAAAAAAGCCATAAAAAACAGGTATGGTGAGTAAATATGGTTCATATAGTTCCCGAGATCATAAAAGAAAGTGTAACCAATCTGGTTAAAAATGGTGAAAGAACAGATGGTCGAGCATTTGATGAATACCGAGAAATATCACTTGAAACTGGAATCATTGAGAAAGCAGAAGGATCAGCAAGGGTAAAAATAGGGAAAACGCAGATAGTGATCGGTACAAAACCACAGATTGGAACACCATTTGGCGACACACCTAACGTTGGAGTTCTCATGACCAACACAGAACTTTTACCAATGGCTGCACCAAACTTCGAATCTGGTCCACCAGATGAAAATTCTGTTGAGCTTTCAAGAGTCACTGACAGATGCATAAGAGAAGGAAAGGTTGTGGACCTTGAAAAACTTTGCATAGTCGAGGGTGAAAAGGTATGGATGGTATTTTTAGATCTTCATGTAATTGACTATGATGGTAATCTGATGGATGCCGCTGTACTTGGAAGTGTTGCAGCACTCATGAACACTAAAATACCAACAACAAAGATTGAAAACGATGAGATTGTACTAGACTACGAAAACATGATGCCACTTCCTATCAATGAAAAAGCTCTCATGTGTACATTTGCTAAGATTGATGGTGAACTAATAATCGATCCATCCCTTGAAGAAGAGGAGATAATGGGTGCACGTCTATCTATCGGAATGACAGAAGATGGTAATATATGTGCTATGCAAAAGGGCGGAGCACAACCTTTAGACAGGGAAAAAATACTGAAAGTTGTTTCAATTGCAAAGATGAAAACTGCAGAACTTCGAACACATCTTCCATAGATGCATTTATAACTAGTGCTATTCAAATTCAATGATCTGAACATTCAATAAATTGAAATTTTCATTAAATTTTTTTTCATGAATAATTTCATATGAAAATAATTCAAAGATAATCAAAATAATCTAGGTGATATAAAATGGCAAGAACAAAGAAAGTAGGTATAACCGGAAGATTCGGTGCAAGATATGGTAGAAAAGCCAAGCGGACAGTTAAAGCAGTAGAAGAAAACATGAAAAGGGATCATGTTTGCCCTCAGTGTGATAGGCCTGCAGTACGTAGGGTTTCAGCAGGAATATGGAAATGCAGAAAATGTGGAAACGTATTTACTGGCGGAGCATATCTTCCAACAACCCCTATGGGTAAAACCGCTACAAGAAACATTAAGAGGATAGTCGGAGGTTTATAAATTGTATAAATGTGGAAAATGTGGAACTTTAGTTGATATTAAAGGTTATACAGAATCTAAATGTCCTAGCTGCAGGTATAGGATCCTTTTTAAAGAAATACCACCTGTAAGGCGAAGTATTAAAGCAAAATAATCCAAAAAGATGTTAATAACTACGTCAAGGAAACCCTCCCAACGAACACGATCCTTCTGTAAAAGTATTGTAAGGGTCTTAAATTCGAGTTATATAAACAGGGGAAAAATGAGTATTCGTGACGTTCTTATAAAATCTTCAGAACTAGGATATGATGAGATAGCAGTAATATCCGAAATGAAGGGAAATCCCAGTAGAATAGACTTTCTAGATTCTGAAGGTGAAATCAACTTAACATTAGAAGTTACAGTTGGAATTCCAAACTCCAATGCAAACTCAAAGAGTCGAGTAAAATCTGAAAACCTCAAATTAAATTCAGAAGTACCTGAATTGGATCAGATTGGAAATATACTCGATATACCCCAGTTCATAGATGGATCTCCATTAGAGAATCTTATGGTAATAAAAAGGACAGAAGGAAAAGGCAGAGCCCTGATAGAATTTTATGGCAGTAATGGTATTGAAACCGGGCCTAAAATTTTCGTTAAGGATTGGAGGCCATAAATTTGGAACATATCAATGATCCTAAATTTCTCGAAGGTGTAGAAACAGAACTTGAGATTGAGTTTGATAATCCACGAGAAACAGAAATTGTATTAGGATCAATTAAACAAGAAATAAATGGATCTCCATCCGGCAGAACATCAGTAAGTATTGATATTCATGATAACACTTTGAAGATCATTATTAATGCTAAAGATACAGCATCTTTTAGAGCGTCTTTAAATTCTTATTTAAGATGGATAAAACTCTCAAAAGAAGTTATAAATCTTAAAAGTGAATATTTTAACCATCAATAATTCATTAAAAATATTTTTAAATAAAAAATTTTTTGAACCTTTAAAAGGTTTAATGAGGTGATAAAATGGAACTTCCTAAAAATATCCAACATCAAATAGCACAATTCCAACAAGCACAACAACAAGCTCAAGCTATTACTATGCAGAAACAGAGTGTTGATATGCAGATTAAAGAAACTGAAAAGGCACTTGAAGAACTTAATAAAGTTGAAGGAGACTCCGAAGTCTACAAAACAGCAGGAAATCTTCTTATAAAAGTAGATAAAGATGAAATAACGGTTGAACTTGAAGACAAAATTGAAACTCTCAAACTTCGAGAAAAAACAGTTAACCGCCAAGAAGAGCGTATAATGGCAAAACTCCAGGAAATGCAGTCTTCCATTCAAGAAGCTATGCAAGGATCTGGTGCGCCACCGGGGTTAGGTAATTGAGGAAACTTTCAGACCAAGAACTAGATGAAATTTCTGAATTAGCAGCTAAATCTGCAGAGAATTTTATCTATTCAAATGTTTCGAAAAAGGAAGTTACAGATCTCGATATAAAGGTTGCACTTGATTATCATATGGGTTTGGATGTTGATATACAAATTGACATCCAATTCGACCCTTTATCAAAGGCTGATAAAAATATTGCAGATGAAGCTGCAGCACATGCAATTGAAGAGATAGATAACTATCTAACAGATAATTAAGAATTTTTTTTTATGTAATAATTTTGTATAATTTTATATTTTTTCTATCTTTTCATTAAAATTTTGTTAAAGACATTGAGATGAACTGATGATAATACCTGTAATAGATCTTAAAAATGGTGAAGCTGTATCTGGTAAATCTGGAAATAGAGAAACCTACACCCCACTTAAAACTGTATTCAGTAACTCATCTGAACCAATTGCAATAGCACGAGAACTTAAAAAATCTGGATTTTTAAGTGTATATATTGCTGATCTCGATGCAATTGAAGGAAATAATTCCAACCTAAAAATTGCCGGAGAAATTAACCAGATCATCCCGGTTATGTTCGATTCTGGAATAAGAAATTCTATTGAGGTTCAAAAAATTCTTGACAACGTTGAAAAGGTCATTATTGCAACCGAGACAATTGAAAATTTTGATGATATTGAACTAATATTCTCTTCTTTTCCCAAACAGAATCTTGTTCTAAGTATTGATGTTAAGGATGGAAATATACTTGGTAATATAAAAGCTGATTTTAATGATATAATAAAAAAAATTGAAGAAATAAAACCCCTTGAAGTTATATTATTAGATATATCTCGGGTTGGAACGGAAAATGGAGTTGATCATGAGCTTATAAATAGTTTTATTGGTCTAGATACCGACCTTATTTTGGGTGGGGGTATAACACTTCAAGATATCACAGAGTTACTTGCACTAGATATTGAATACTTTCTTGTTGGAACAGCACTTCACGCGGGATGTTTCAATAATTATTTCAATTTATAATTCATTTCATTAAAATTAATTTTAATATTAATAATTACGAAAATCAAAGGGTATATCATGCCAAAATTTATTATTATAGGTCCATTAACCAGAGACACAATTTTGAGAGATGGTCTGAAGTACCACACAACAGGAGGGGCTGTTTATTATCAGGCGGCTGTACTATCAAAACTAGAAGTAGATGTAACTGCTATCATCACACTTTCTTATGAAGATAAAGAACTTTTAAATGCTTTTCCAAGTAATGTGGATGTAATCCCACTATTTTTTGATGAAACAATGGAATTCGAAAATATATACCCTGATATTGACCCTAATCACCGGGTTCAAAAAGCCAATGTGCCAAAAAATCCTGTTAAACCCGAAAACCTTCCTAAAAACATTGGTAGCTATGATGCAGTTCTTCTATGTCCATTGTCACCTTCAGATATCCCAATTGAAACCATTAAACATATATCCGCTTTTAACATTCCAATTTATCTCGGTGCTCAGGGTTATTTAAGACAATTGGACCATCATAAAGTTATTCTGAGGCCGTGGAATCATTTTCAAGATTTTTTAAAGTACATTCAAATGGTTTTTATAGATGAAGTAGAAGCTAAGGTTATATTGGATAAAAAGAATCATGAACTCAACAGTATTGGGAAAAAACTAGCACTTTTTGGTCCGGAAGAAGTTATTATTACTAGTGGAGATAGAGGTGCTATGATTTACTCATCACTAAAGGAGCAGACCTATAAAATACCAGCATTTCCACCCAAGCAAACTATGGATCCTACAGGTTTAGGTGATACATACATGGCGGCTTATGTAACTAAAAGGATGGAAAAATATGATCCTGAAACAGGTGGAATATTTGCGTCCATGGTATCAACTATGAAACTTGAAAAAATTGGAGCATTCCAAGGAAACAGATCTTTGATAAATAAACGTCTGAAAGAATTATAAACTAAAATTAATTAATCCTCCCTTTTGTTACTGTCAATTAATTAAATTCTTTCCAAAAAAAATTTTATAAAATTTTATTAATATAGTCAAATATTAATTAATTAGACCTTAAGGAGACAATACTATGATTGAAGAAATTGATGAAATTATATCTGATAATTTTCATAAGGATTTATGGAAATCACGAGGAGAGAAACTTGTAAAATGTGAAAAAATATTTCATAAATCATCAATTGATGAAACTGGACCTTCAGAACAAATCATATTAACTTTTGAAGATACAGATCAGATTGATATAGAAAATACTTATAAAGTTAGTATCACAGCCAACAACATGGAGTTTGGTATTTGTGATAGTTTTAACAACCCCATGAGTATCGATACCATTATTGGGAGAAGACTCCTCGATTATGATGAAATGCATTTTGACACATTCAATAATAGTACAGATGCGGTGTTACGAGTTACACTTGTTTTTGAGGAAGATTATGAGATCAATGTAGATGGTTACAACTTGTTTATAGAAAAACACGTTGGAATGGATTAATTTGATTTCAACATTTTTCAATTTGAGGCTGTCTCTTAAATTTT
>PLXT01000038.1 GCA_003151535.1 Methanobacterium sp. | reverse complement strand
GGATATATAAACCCTTTGTAAAAATCTTCAACTGTAACCTTTTAGGTTACACCATTTTTGTTTGTATTAAATAGGAAATAACATTAGAGTTATGGTTCAACTATTATTTAAATGATAATACTATTAATATCTATAATTCAAATATTAGTATAAATTTTACCCGGTGATCAAAATATGATGGAAATTAAAATGCACGACGGCCCAGCGAGACTAGGAAAGTACTCTGAAAATGAAACACCAGGAATAATCGAGATAGAAAATCCTTTGAATATATTAAAGGATGAGCCTATGCCATATAACGTTCCAAAAACATTAGCATCTTGGTCTGTAAACTGTACAGTGGAAAATGCTAGGTTAAGTGGAGAAAATGGAATTGGAATTGTACATGGGTCCAAATATTCGGATTTAAGAGTTGAATGTGCCATTAAACTAGAGGAACTGGGAAATACCGTATTGATGATTGCAAATCCAGAAGAACTCATGAAAAGATCGAGAGATCTTGTTGAGATAATGGTAATGATACGTGAAAATATCAATCCTAATTCAGCAATTTACTATCCCTTCGCAGAACCATCTTTCATCCCATTTTTAGCTTATATGGGAGTAGATCTATTTGATACGGTTGCAGGAGATTTTTATGCCAGTATAAACACTCTATTAACACCTACAACTAAGTATGATCTAGAAGTGTACAAACTATTTGATATGAACCTTGAAGAGCTCAGAGAATACAATAAAAAAACCATCGAATTCACAATACGTGAAGTAAAGGAACATATCAGAAATGGAACACTAAGAAATCTAGTAGAAGAAAGATGCTGCACATCTCCAGAGGCTATGACTGCTTTAAGGTTACTCGATAGGGATCATAAAGATTTCATTGATAAGTACACCCAGCTATACTAAAATAAAAATTTAATTCCTTTTTCAAATAAATGTAAACTAATAAAATAGTTATTTTTAGTTCAAATACACTATATTGTATAATCTTTAATAGGTTTAATTTAAAAAAAAATATCTGATTTCTAGTTTTAAAAAAGAATTAAAAATAATCTCCAAATTGGAGATTATTAAATTATAATTTAATTTTTTATCAATATCAGAATCTTTTTACACCATTTACAATATAATGGTATTCTCCTACTAGTTTAGTATCACTAATATCAAATCCATGTTCTTTTAATATATAGGAAACATCTTCTGGAGATACTTTAACATCATATGGAGGTCCTATATTACCCTCAACTTTTCTAAATTCTACAACANNACATTTGCCATGAGTACAATATCTATTACTGCTGTGTCTATAGGAATAGTTTCAGTAATATCTGCTAATATTGCCTCAATATTACCTAAATTCCTACTTTTAATTTCTTTTTTTACTATTTCAATAGATTCAGGGTAAACATCCAAGGCATAGATCCTACCATCATCTCCAACAAGATTAGAAGCTTCTAATGAAATATAACCATCACCACATCCCACATCAAGAAAAGTATCTCCTTTTTTAAGTCCAGTGGTTTTAAGAACTTCCCCTGCACTAATTATGTTTCTGGTTGTTTTTCCCTGATGCATATGTCCATGTTTTTTTGTCATATTTTATCCCTCTTATTATAAATTCTTATAATTCTAGCTCTCTGCCCCTAACCGTGTCTTGGAGAATAGGAATACTCCAATTACGAATAGAATTAGTGTTAATACCGCACTTATAATAACATCAGAGGATACTACACTCCATCCTGATCCATATACTAAAACCGACCTCAGTGCAGTTAATGTGTGGGTCCATGGGAGAATACCGTAAATTTGGAAGCTGTGACCGAAGATATTTATGTACTCAGCAGGAAGTGGGAAGAATGAACCTGTAAGGAAGGTTGTAGGTACCACTATTAGTGTTCCCAGATTTGCAGCTTGTCTATCATTTTTAGCAAATGATGCAATTATCATGGCCAGTGATATTGAAGCAATACCTGCTATTATACCTACAAATATGGCGAGTAATATGGAGTAAACACTTCCCTGCCACTTCAGTCCAAGAATTATTGCAACTACTAGAAGGATAACTACTTGTGCACCTGCAACTAGTGACCATGGTATTAGACCTCCAAATAGAAGGTCGAATGAACGCATTTTCGAAAGTTTTAATCTTAATAATGTACCACTTTCTACTTCCCTTGTGAGAATAGCAGCTACAGTTGTTGCAAGTAGAAGAATTGCAAATACCATCATACCAGGGGCAAGGAAGTCAAATTCTGTAAATGAAGTAGTTCCCGCTACAGATTGTACAGATGTATTAATATATTGGACCGGTTGAGCACCTGTTATCGCAGTAACTACTCCTTGTTGGTACTGACTTAAAAATCCAATAAGTGTTCCCTGTGCAACTCCAAATCCAATATAACTTGTATCACCACTTATTGTAAGTGTTGAAGTTATTTTGTTTGTTGAAGTACTTGCTGAAGATGTCTGTCCCGTGCTCGACTGTATGGTATTATTTATAAGAGATTGTACTGAATCTGAGAAATTCGCTGGAATTACGAGTTCAGCATCAACAGTTCTTGTTCTAAGAAGATCTTTTGCATTACTGTCGGTGGTGGTTGTGACGTTGAACAGTTTAACATCATTGTTTTGAGGATAATTTTGATCTTGAAGCTCCGCTGTAAGATTGTTTCCAAAGTTCACATTACTTCCAGTCGAATTTATTGTGCCTTGATCAAGATTTACAACAGCAATATTATGAGGAGTGTTATTATCACCCATACCACCAAAAGCAAATCCAAATATCATCATAAAGAATATTGGGAATAGTAAGATAAAAAATAGGCCTCTTCTATCTCTAATTAGTTCTTTAAAATCTTTTACTGCTATGCTTATAAATTTCATTTTATTCCCTCAATCCTGTACCTGTTAGATCAATGAATACATCTTCAAGTGTGTTTTGACGTACGGAGATATCTTCTACTTGAACATCTAATCTTTCCACTGTTTGCATCATCATTGGCAATTTTGCAACTGCGTTAAGAGCTCTGATGTTAATCCTTCCCTTTACTTCAACAACAGAAATAACATCCTTCTCATTAGCCAATTCATTTATAAGATCTTGATTTCTGGAAGTGTCTGATAGTTTCAGATCAACAACATCTCCTTCTCCAATCTCCTTTTTAAGGCTTTCAGGAGTGTCTAATCTGATGAGTTTACCATGGTCTATTATTGCAATTCTGTCACTGAGCTGATCAGCTTCATCCATTATATGGGTTGTTAAGATAACTGTTTTTCCTTCTTCATCACGCAGTGCGCGGATATAATTCCATAGAACACGACGCGACTGTGGATCAAGACCTTCGGATGGTTCGTCAAGTACCACTACCTCTGGCTCGTGAACAACAGAAAGTGCAAGATTGAGACGTCTCTTCATACCTCCTGAAAGTTTTGAAACTATTGTATCAGCCTTTTCTACTAAAAATAGATCGCTCAATAATTTTTTAACCCGGAGATCCCTGATCTTTTTAGGTACCTCGTACATATCAGCCATAAGATTCAGACTTTCTTTACAGGTTAAATTTTCCCATAACATGAGTTCTTGTGGGCAGATTCCTATTGTACCCTTCTCAATTTTCTTTACGTCTGTCCCGTTTATAAATACCTTACCACTTGTCGGTCTTAAAAGTCCAACCATCATCTTGATAGATGTGGTTTTACCTGCACCGTTGGGTCCGAGAAATCCAAAAACTTCTCCTTTTTTTATTCCAATGTTAAGACCATCAACAGCCATTAAATCACCATATCTTTTTGTGAGATCTTTAGCTTCTATCATGAAATCCATTATCAAATCAACCCCTAATGAAATGAGTATTCAATTTCCTATCAATTAACAAACATATACATTGCATTTTAACAATTATTATGAATTTTTTTTATTTAATGATTTTATGTAACATTTTATTTATAAATTAATTTATGAATTTAGAACATATTTATTAAAAACTGAAGTTATTTGGGCTATGAATGATATATTAAAATATAATTAATCATAGGTAAAGGTGATTGTGTTTGATAGAAAAAATTGAAGTAAGCATGACAAGCGGCGATATACACAACTTCAGAAGAGGAGAATTTGGCGTTGAAAGTATTGAAATAGATGAATTAAGAGGCATTATACAAATAATCTACGCAAATAAGGAAGGCGGTAGAAAATATGTGTTATTACCCCTCCAAAATGTAGAAAAATGTGAATATTTGGATAAGGACCTTGTATCAGCTGCAACATCTGGTAATGGGGAATAATATGGAAAGTGGAACAACACTTCTAGATAAGATATAAATAATCAAAAAATTGGGATGTAAGGGATTTTACAAATTATAAAAGATGATCTAATAATTAATAGTTTCTGACAATTAACTCGTTGATAATACCCCTTCCAGATGCATCCCGATTAATATTTCGTTTTGCTTTAACCCTATCAATATTGTATCCAGTGTACAATTTATCAAAGAAATTATCACTTATATCTTCATTTTTTGGATCTGAATTACTGAGCATTAGATATGCTCCTATTTTATCTAATTTTTTAAAAAAAGAAGCCAAATTAACCTGATCAAAATCAGTAAACCCCTCTTTGGAGTAATTAGTAAAATTGGATGTGGTCGTTAATGGTCTGTATGGAGGGTCAAGATAAACGAATGTATCCTGTTTAATGTACATTTCGGAAGCAATAAAATCTGCACAAATAATTTCAGTATCTTCTAAAGCTTGATTAACAAGTTCTATGTTAATTGCATCACATATTTTAGGGTTTTTGTAGAGTCCAAATGGTACATTAAACTCACCTTTCTTATTTTGACGAAACAATCCATTGAAACAAGTCTTATTCATGAAAATAAGATAACTTGTTCGATCAATCCATTGGTTATTATAGTTTTCAAAATCAAATCCCGGAAGTTCCCCGTTATAAACGTCCCTAATTTTGTAATAATTCTTTTTGCGCCCATCTTCATCCATGTTAAGATGATTTTCTTCAATATCCAGCAACATAGATATTAAAGATTTGTGATCATTTCTAATTACTTTATATGCCATGACCAATTCACGATTAATGTCTAAAAGAATAGACTCTTTGACAATGTAATTTTTCTTTAGATAAAAGAACATTGCACCACCACCTACAAAAGGCTCTACATATCTCTTAATTGTACCACTATCTTTTAACTGGTTGGGAATCCTCTCATTAAATTCCATTAATAGTTGTTTCTTTCCACCAGCCCATTTTAAGAATGGTTTTGCGCAGCTACCATTTTCCATATTTTCTCCTGTAGGAATTAGATTACTTAATTTCAATTATATTTTACCCTATCCTCATCTAAATAAAATCTTTAAATAGTTCTTTTGGAGCTCCTGCCAGTGAAATCAGGGCTTCAGCTTCCATGAAATGAAGATCAGCGGGTATCATTAAGCAGTGTAACGGACCTCCAAAATCAACATCTATTAAATTTTTGATCTTATCTGCACGAACAACAGGATTTTTCGATCCAGCACGTGCAACAACAACTATGACTGTATTTTCATCGGCAACATTAGCTCCTAGCTCGGATTCTACACGCATTAAATATTCCATACCCTGATTTGCAGTCATATATCTATCTTCATGAGCCCTAATATCTAATAGCACAAGAGTATGAAGCTTTGAATCCATATTAGATTTAATTGCCATGTATGGAGAGTGTGGAAAGAAATTTTCCTCTGTAAATGGTATGGTTGTAACTTTACCGAATTTGTATGCTTGAAGACCAGCTATTCCTGGTGCTGCTGATAGAATAGAAGAAGAGTGGATAACAGTGGTTTCTAATCCTAATTTCCTAGCTTCAATTAACATTTCTGAATGGGTTGTTGCTATCATTGGATCACCAGCACTTAAAAATGCCACATCTCTATTTTGAGCATCTTTAATTGGGATATTTTCTTCTTCAACTTCTTCCCTTGTTAATATCTGTATTTCACATCCTATCATCTTCTCAAGAGAACTTATGCTCCCTCCAAAAAGTCTTGCTGTATAAAATTCAGCGTAAACTGCATCAACTTTTTTAAGAGCATCAATTCCTTTAACAGATACATCCCTTTCATCGTAGAGTCCCAGTCCAATAAAGTAAAACATTTTGTGAATCACCCATAACTTTTTTTTTAGTATTATATTTCCCTTTAATTAGTTTTTAATTGATAAATTTAATAAACTTGGTATTGAATATTAAATTGCTACTGTAAAAATGTAATGAGGAATCCAATGATCGGAATAAAAGTTCCAAAGAACAACGCGGATAAAATACGTAGAGTTCTATTAAATCACAACATGATAAAACTTGACATGAAAATAAAACGAGTCGAAGACTTTGTTTATATTCCCCTAATTAACACACCAAATAAGGAACTTATGGAAGAATTAAATTTCTATGAAGTTAAAATTGTTGATACTGAATTTGAAATTCATAAAAAAGGTCCTAAAAGCCTAAAGGATTACCTAAAAGATAAAATAGACCCTGAATTAATCGAAGAAATCAAAAAATCCTTTGATATAATAGGAGAAATAGTAATACTCGAAATTCCAGAAGAATTTGATGAGTATAAATATATCATTGGAGAAGCCGCACTTAAATTCACGAAAAGAAGGGCTGTTTATCGTAAAACGAGTAAAATACAAGGAATCATTCGAACACGTGAACTTGAACATCTTGCTGGTGAGGATAACTCAGTTACAATACATAGAGAATTCGGTAATAGGTTCAAACTAGATGTTAAAAAAGTGTACTTCAGCCCACGTCTTGCTACTGAGAGGAGAAGGTTATCCGAACAAGTGGTGGATAAAGAGATTATTGTTGATATGTTCACAGGGATTGGACCATTTTCTATTTCAATTGCAAATGAACATAGCGTGAAAGTATATGCAATCGATATCAATCCTGATGCTTACAAATATCTTAAAGAGAATATTAAGTTAAACAAACTCAAAGGAACTGTAATTCCTCTCCTTGGTGATGTTGATGAGGTTTTAAATGGTTTGAATATAAAATCAGATCGTATAATAATGAATCTACCCGGAACAGCCTGGAGTTTTCTAGATACAGCTATAAAATCTTTAAAATCAGGAGGTGTGCTTCATTATTATGAATTTGCATCTGAATTTCAGATACCCATCGATAAAATTATAGAAACAGCATATCCACGTAAAGTAGAGGTTATAAACCGTAGAAAAGTCAAATCTAAAAGTCCTGGAATTTGGCATATGGGTATCGATGCCCGTATATACTAAAATATTATTCAAAATGTTACAAAATTTTGTTTAAAAATATTGGAGTGAAAATTTGGAATATCATCCTTTTAAAATGGTTTAATTATTCCTTCTTCTGTAATTATACCTGTTATCAAGTCTGATGGAATTATATCAAAGGCAGGATTTTCAACTTCTGTACCCTCAGGAGCTACTCTAGAACTTCCAAAGTAAATTACCTCATCAGCTTCTCTTTCTTCTATTTCAACATCGTATATAGAATTTTCACTATCAAATGTACTTTTAGGAGCTGCAACATAGAAAGGAATATTAAATCTTTTTGCTGCAAGAGCAACCATTAAAGAACCTATTTTATTGGCCACACCACCCTTTGCAACACGATCTGCCCCTACAACTACTTTATTAACCATTCCTTTTTGCATCAAATGTCCTGCTGCACTGTCAACCGCTAGTTTTACAGGTATATTCTCCTGCTGCATCTCAAAAACACTGAGTCTAGCACCCTGACACAATGGTCTGGTTTCGTCGCAGATAACCTTAATATTTTTTCCCTCATCATGGGCGGCTCGTAAAACCCCAAGAGCAGTTCCATAATCTACACAAGCCAATGCACCTGCATTACAATGAGTTAATATTGTATCTCCATCATCAATTATTTCAGATCCGTTTTTACCGATTGCTCTGTTGGTTTTGATGTCCTCATCGTACATCTTTAAAGCTTCATCTATTGGTGATTTTGAATTTAATACTCGATCGACAGCCCAAGCAAGGTTTACAGCTGTAGGTCTGGCATTTTTAATTTCATCTCCAGCTTTTATTATATTTTCTCCAGAAAGTTCTGCTAATACAACTCCAAATGCAGCCGCAACACCAATAGCTGGTGCACCACGAACTTTCATAGTTTTTATAGCATTAATAACTTCTTTGTAATTTTTGCACTCATGGTAAAGAATTTCATCTGGTAGTAGAGTTTGGTCTATTAAAAAGAGTTTATTATCCTTCCAGTACATTGTTTTCACTAGTAACACTTCCTATTACTTTTATAATAAAAGAGAGTACTTTAAAAAAAGGGAATATGGAATAGATGAATAGACAGATTTTAGAAGTGACTCGATGGAGTCATATCCAGATGTTTATCCTCTTTACCTGGAACACCATATGCATCAGCTCTGCACTGTGTACATGCTCTGAAAACTGGTATTATCTCTTCAACTGCATCCCTTACATCACTTAATTCTGCACATCCTGGTTTAGGTGTGTCTTTGAACTTGTGCATTGGTATTAATGGGATTACATTCATTAGAGATGCTCCCTGTTCTTTAACCTTCTTTGCAATATCTATGATATGTTCGTCATTAACTCCGGGGATAAGAACGACATTGACCTTAACAACTACACCTCTTTCAGCGAGCATCCTAATACCTTTAAGCTGATTTTCTGAAAGGATGTTGAAAGCTTCCTCTCCAGTGTAGAGTTCACCGTTGTAGAAAACATTAGAATATATTTTACTTCCTATCTTAGGGTCTATTGCATTAACTGTTACTGTAACAGTATTTATATGGAGATCTGCAACTTCATCTGCCTTCTCTGGAAGTAGTAGTCCGTTGGTACTCATACATTTAATAAGCTCTGGAAATTCCTCATCTATCCTTTTAAAGAATTCAAATGTTTCATTATTGAAAAGAGCATCTCCAGGCCCTGCTACCCCAACAACTGCAATAGGCATCTCGGATGTAACTTTTTTAACATGTTCAACTGCTTGATCAACAGTCATAACACGTGATGCTACACCAGGACGCTGTTCACATTTATTTATTTCTCTTGTGCAAAAATCACAGTGAATGTTACATTTTGGTGCTATTGGAACGTGAATTCTCCCTACTTTATCGTGCATTTTCTCGTTAAAGCATGGATGCACCTTTGTTATATGAGCAAATCTTGATTCATTCATTTTTAACCTCCGCTATAATCTCGTCAGTTTTCTTAAGCCATTCATCCTTCATCATTTCATCTGTACAAGTTAGCGCGATAATATTATCTTCTGATTTATGGTCTATTACTCTGAAACCCTCAGGAATAATTCTAAAAATTGCATCGTAGACCTTTTTCTTAAGGTCATCTTGGGGATCACGTACAACCAACCCCTGTAAATCAGCTGTTGGGTCGTCTATTATTACTTCATAACGGTTAGGTTGGTGTATTTTATTTCTCCCCTCTATTTCCCAAAGTTTTTCTAATAAATCAGGCAGATATGTTTCATCTTTGATCTTTATAAACATTTCATTACCCGCCTTGTTAAATTCATATTCTGTGAAATCTTCTATAACAACAGGTTGTGATGCCTTTTCCAATTTAACAACTATTATAAATAATGGTTCTCTAGGGTCTACATAAACCCGTAAATCACCTATGGAACGGGTTACTTGGACTTCTTGAAGGATGTGTCTGACTATCATCTCATAGACAGCTGCACCATTTTCATCATAACATTCTACCTTCATTTCTTAACTCCTAAACCTGATACTAAGAGTGCAGAACCTACAGCGCCAATATATTGGGAGTATTCAGGAACTATAACTTCTATACCACCTAATACTGTACTTACAGCTTCCACAAGTCCACCTATAAGGGAAGTACCTCCCACTTGTATCAGTGGTTCTCTTAGATCNNATACAGTAACTGTTAAGTGCTGCATTTTTATAGTTTCCCTTGAGTGCAAGAGGTCCTAGTTCACTTATATCAACACCTAGCCTTTTAGCTGTCATTTCAAGGAATCTGCCAGACGCACCAGCACATATACCACCCATAGTAAAGTTGTCAGGTATTCCATCATTAACTGTTATGACCTTATTGTCCATTCCACCAATATCTAGAACAGTTGCTTCTCCTTTCTGTCGACCTGCAAGATAAACTGCACCCTTAGAGTTTACACTTAATTCTTCTTGGATAAGGGCTGCATTTAAGTGGTGTCCAATCCTCAACCTACCATAACCAGTTACACCAATACCCTCAACATCTTCGAGTTTGTAATCAGTGCCTTTGAAAGCCTGTTCCATCCCGATATTAGCTGTTTCAATAACATCTCCAGTTGGAAGCCAACCTGTACCTATTACTTTGTTATCTTCCATTAAGACAGCTTTGGTAGTGGAAGAACCAGAATCTATACCCATTGTAAGGCCTTCTTGCTTTTCACGAGCAAGTAAACTTTTTCTAGCAACAATGGTTGAAAGTGCCTCCATTCTTATGAAAAGCTCGTCTGCTTTGGTTCTTTCTGTAAATGAATATGTAACAACAGGCAAGTTGGTATTTTGCTGTATGAACCTTCGGATTTCATTCCTTACCAGTGCACCTTCTGCACATCTAAAGCAAGTTGCAATGAAAACTGCATCTGCATCAGTTTTACCTTCTACAATCGAAGTGGCCCTTGCTATCATCAATCTTATTCCAGTACTTTGGGCATTGAACCCGAATTTTTTATATGCTTCATCGATGTAATCAAGATCTGCTTCGGGTATGATGATCTCGGCTCCGAATGTTTCAGCGGCCTTTTCAATCTCCTTTTGAATACCACTATAATCTGTTCCACAGGATATTTGAGCTATTTTAACCATTTGATTCCCCTTCCTTATTTAACCCATCTAAGAATGTGTTAATTTTATTAACAACTTCCATTGTTTCTTCCCTTGTTGTTGGATAATGTAATTCTAGTAGAGGTATGCCACGTTTTCTAAGACAGAACATTGATAGTTCATTGGTACGGGCACAGCCAATACATCCAAAACCAAATGGAGCATCTTCCATTATTATGGCTGCTTCTGCAGCGTCTATAAGAGGGCCAAATATTGCCATTCTTCCCCTAACACCAGAGGGTACTTCGATGGCAGCATATTTAAGGCCCTTGATAGGCTCTTCTGCAGTGATGTTTAATGGTGGTGAGTCAATCTCCACATCTGTGACTCTTTTTCTTATCTCTTTTTGCAATACAAGTGCTTCATGCCCCCTTCTTTCTACGAGGTCGGCTAATATAAGAGAGTTAGGAGGGAAAATTGCTATTTTCAATAGAACTCCCCCTTAGAATTGTTGGGTTTGATCTGTTCTGGTCTTTTAGTCATTTGCATTATATCACTGTATATTCCATGTGTAGTATCTATAACACCTATAGCTGCTGTGATTTCATTTTTTTCTTTTAAAGGAACTACTAATATTGGTATTCCTTTGTAAGAACCTTCAGTAGGAGTTTCATTATATATTTTTCCATTTTTGAGTACCTTTTCAAGAATCGGACCGGTGTAATCGTTGTCTATTACTTTACCCTCTTCTATTCTGACTCCTTTGGAATTTTTGGTTCTCATGGTTATTGGAAGTCTGTTAACGAGTTCGTGTATTGCCATTGCCAAGGGTGTAATTTCATCCCCAGTTGATGAGTTTGTAAGATTCATTTTTCACACTCCTTTGCAATTTCTTTAAATGTATCAACCGATATCTTGGTTGGTTTTTTTAGACTGACCTTCTTAGGGTGTTCAAGAGCTTCGCTTACAAATCCTAGTAATTCAAACTCCTTTTCAAGCTGATGAAATCCTTCCCTTGCACCACCCCGCTTAGCTCTACATCTCCTTGGATCTCCTGGGGGAAATCCTCTGTCTTTAGTAAATATGTTACAGTAGTCAAGGTTTCTAGCTTGCTCAACTGCTTTGTTAACAACAGATTCTTCGCCGTTAACAACTGCACCGTAACATGTTGATTTTATTGTAAGTGGAAGCTCCATCATGTGAAGTTTTCTAATAAGTTCTGGTTGGCTTATATTTGCAGCTGGTCCTAAAATAATCATACGAGTTACTTTAGAACTTTCTTCTAGCGACATAAACTTTATCTCCTTCCTTGAATTTTTCAAGATTTTCAATTCCTTCAACAACTTTACCCACTATATTTGTGCCTTGGAATGGTTCACCTGTGGGACCAAATTCGTCATTATTTTCAAATCTGACACCAACAACACCTATCTGTCTTCTTGACATGTTGGTTACTCCTATTTCTCCTGCTTTTACACAACCGATAGGAATATTTTCTGGGATCAAGTTTTTAGATTCTAATGGATTTCCTTTAAACATCATAACCTTCATTCCTGGAAATGCAAATAATACATCCAAAGACCCAACAGGTGAATCAAGCAGTCCAGTAATTTTCTGTAAGTACCATGCAGATCTAGGGACTTTATCATAAATTTCGATATAAACAATCTTACTATCCGGTACACCCATTGTTTTAACCTGTTTTTGGTCAATAATTTCCATTGTGTACTTTGGATCCTGTGTAACGACTATAGCATCGTCATCTTGAGATCCTTCCCTGATCTGATCGATTCCACGAGACTTTAAAAGTTCTTCTGCTTTTTTTTGAGTCAAAGAAAGTGTCATTATCCTTTTTGGAACCGTTTGAACAGTGATTTTATCTCCCTGACCAGCTATATCCATAAGCTGTATTCCCTGGGCAATATGTCCTATAACTGTATGGGATGGTGTTGAAACCCTGTTTTCCCTATAAACATAAATACGGCCAACACCAGTTCCTTTATTTCTGAGAGTAACTGTACCTCTTCTTCTCTGATCTATGTTTTCTGGTTCTTTTTCAAGTCCTTGTAACCCATAAAATCCAACAAATGAATCTGATTCATAGTCTACAGTGAGTTCACCATTTTCAGATAGTGCATATAAATGCTCAACCGAACTTGGGGATTTATTTGATGGTTCAATAAGTACATATGTGAATAACTCATTCCCATCAAAGATTTCTGTTTCTAGTTTGGTGATTGCAGCACTCTTTATTATGTTTTTTCTTTCGACAACGGGTTTAACATTCTTTACAACATCATCATCTGTAAGTTCCATTATAGTCTTTTTTCCACCAACAACCCGTGCAAAAACTCCTTTATTCTCTTCAGGAGCACCATAAACAGATTTATGTTTTTCCTTGCTGAATATTATATGGGTTGCTTCTGCTGTAAATCCTGAAAGACTAAGAATTACGTCCCATGTTTGATATTCGTGTTCTTCACGAGTGGGTTTAAGATCGGTTGTTATCGGTCCTAGGGCTACTTCATTAGATGTTGTCCAACGTATCCTGAGATTTTCAAATTCCCTGAACTTTTTCTTCCAAGTTTTAAGTAGTACAGGAGGTAAGTCTGGCAAAAGTTCAATTATTATGCTTCCCCTTGTTGTTTTAAAACTGTATTTGTTGACGTGCCTTTCAACTTCTTCCTTGCCCTTGATAACTCCTAGTACACAGCCCTCACGGTAGGGTGCATTAGAAGCGTTTATTGCATCTTTTATAGTAGAACCATCTGGGAGTGATATTTCAACTCCGTTGACCTTTACAAACATAAAATCTCCTTCTTCTTATAAGATTTTAATTTTAGGATATTTTTTCTTTAATACCCATTATTATTTCATGGTCAAAATCAAAAACAATTTCTTCTTGATCACCATGTGTCAAGTACAACCTTTTCTCTTCAATTATATTGCCTGCTACCATCGAGGTTAGACTCACGTCTTCAAGCATTTCAATGGTTTCTTCAACATTTTCCTCGTCTGATGTTAAAACAAATCCAGATCCCGGGTAAAGTTTTAGCCATTCCTCCCAGTTTACTTTGGAGTTTCTAGGAATCTTTTCAAGTTCGATTCTAGCCCCTACTTCAGAAGTTTCTAACAACATTCCTAACGTTCCTAAAATTCCAGGATTGCTTATATCTTTACCTGCTGTTAAAAGATGTTTCCTTGCAATGCTGTTCATAACCAAAATTTGTGACTGAACCATTTCTGGTGTTTTGTGTGTTGTTGTATCCCAGTTTAGAGGAAAATTAGGATACTGTTGACCATCAAGATCCATTGCAATTATAACATTATCCCCAACATTTGCACCGCCACTAGTAATCACATCATCCTTACCAACTATTCCAGTTATTGAAACATCAAGAGCTGTGTATGGAGTATCTGGATGGATATGACCACCTATCATTGGTACTCCAAATTTTTCTACTCCCTCTTTAATTCCCCTCATAATCTCGTTACATATTTTTGTATCGTTTATTGAGATCACATTGGTCATTCCCATTGGAACACCACCCATTGCAGCGATGTCATTAACATTAACGAGTACAGAACAGTATCCTGCCCAACGCGGGTCTCCTTCCATTAGTCTGCCCCACATTCCATCGGCAGCCATTAGTAAAAGATTATTATTTCCAATATCAATTGCAGATGCATCATCACCAAATCCTAGAGCAGTTCTGCCTGAAATATTATACGTGTCATCGAGTATCTCTGTGGCTTCCCTAATAAAATTTTTACGGGTTATTCCATCATAACTTCTTATAGAATCAACAAGAGCATTTAAATCCACTTCTACACCTCTCGTACATTAATTAATCTTAATTGTGTTTTAAATTATATCTGCTGGTGGTATTGCTTATGATTTGTATTATTTTACTTTTAAAATTTTCTATATTTTCTATTTCCATAGTCTGTTTCCCATTAAATAGTTCTGCAAATATTTTTTTGCCTATAATATCATCATAACCACTTTCCAGCTCCACGATCATAGATCCAACAGTTCTAAATCCTTCTTCAACTACCCGATCAAGATCGCCGTCTGTAATTCCTATTATTGGAACCCTAAATCTGTATAGTATATCGGCTGCAACTAGTGTTGTATCATCTCCCACAGTAACAACAAGATCAGAATCTTTTAATTTATATATATCTTCTGCAGCATGGCTTAAATATGAAATATTAAGTTTATTGTGTTTATTTAAAAGCTCAATGTTTCTATCGATAATTCTTGGCTTGATCCGCGACTTCCTCAATAATCCCGTCTTAACCACCGCCCCATCCAAATCTATCTTTCCAAGCTTTTCAACACCATGTTTCTTGATTTTGCCGCCTAATATCTGTTTTAAAATACCATTTTCGGCTATTAAAGTCACATCTTGTGAAGTTGATTTTCCAACCACTATACCGTTTAAAAATATATTCTCATCTACAGATACACCAGCTATCTTCCGATATACAATAGTTTCTTTTTCGGTTGGATTGTATATGCAATCAGTTTCAACAGATTCTACTACCTGGGTGGGATTCATAACCTTCAGTTTCAACTCTTTAGCTACAGCATCTGCTAGATCTGATTGATTGGATTTCCATGGTATGACTGTTCCATCAAGCTCTCCTGGTCTTTCAATCTGTATTAGATTAGGATCACTTTTGCATCTGTTGTAGACTTTATACCCAAATGCATGTCCTGTAACACTGGACTTCCCATAGTTTATTAGGAAAACCACATCAGAATCTTCTGAAATTTTGTCAATTGATTGACTAGGAAGTAGTTTATGAGTTATATCTATTGTTCCTTCCAGATTTGCATCTATAACAGCAGTTCGACCCATTGTGCCACCAAGTCTTGCTTTTACTATTCCATAATTTTTTAGAAGACATAATATCTTCTCAGCAAAACCAGTGTCCACTATCTGAGGTCCATGAACAACCACACCTATTCTCATTATCTGGTGATTTTTTTGTCTACTGATTGTTTTTTTGTACATTTTAGTTCTTAGTTCTTAATTGTATCATGAACATTTAATATATTTTAGTATTTAAGATAAAAAAAATCCTTCAAATATTATATTAAAAATGGATATAATAACCCTAACAAGACAGTTATTAATTTAAAAAATAGTACTAATGCATACGTAAAACAAATAAAATGCCATGAGTGACCTATTTTTATTCAATTCCATTGACAATACCCAGACATTAAAGAATTGTTCGTCCGATACATTTATCAATTAAATTTATTTGTCAACCCATGATCTTAATTCATCTAGTTTCCCTTCTCTAAGGGCTGTTTTATTACGTGAATATAAATATTCTGATGCAATCTTTTGGGAATTAGCATTATTTTCTATATTTCCCTCTTCTAGATGTATATTCGTAAAACCTAGTCTTTCCATTTCTTCACGTACTGTTACAAGTTCTATAGGACCCTCGAAACTAGCCCAGATTTTAATTATTCTTGGCTTAACATATAAGATGTGTCTTTCAATGCTCACATTAACCACCAATAATATTTATTTTAAATGTATTATATAATCTTAAAGAACTTGGAAAAAAAATTTAAAAAATTTTAATTTTTATAATCAAATCATTCCTAATAAATGTATTCTTGTGTTGTAACCTATTATATCGACAATATTAATGCGATATATAAAATTAGATTAATATATTGGAATATAAAGGACTGAAGTATTCTGGGGATCTTTATAACATTATAAATTTATGCAAAATAGCTAAATAATATTATTTTAGATGATTGTTACTGTTTATTAAGGCTTTTTTTTATCCTCTTCTTTATTATACGTGTACCGCATATCTCACATTCATCAAAGGCATATTCTGGGGGGTACTTTTTTTTACATCCCTTGCAGATCTTGACCCATCCATATATCTCCTTAATACCCTCTGTTAAAACACTTCTAAAGGGTATTTCAACAATTTTCAACACATTTTGCATCGAATAATCATCAGTAACAACTATAGGATCATTTTTTTCTCTTTTAAGTTTGAATGCAAGTGCAACTAAGTTTTTATCCTCATCAGATAACCTTAGTACATCACCAGATTTCCTTATTACATCTGTAACATTTTTAATATCCAAAGTTTCAGGTTCCATTATAGTTATCGGACCATTTTCAATTGTAGATTCGAGGAATAATTTGGATTTGAAATCTTTAACCTCTTCTATTACCGAAGCGGTAATATAATTCTGAAACTTTTTTGAGGAAAATCCCCCTATAATTGCAGATGCATCGAGGACATAAACTTTATCACTCATATAATTACTTAATTTGAATTTTGTATATTATAAATGATTTGTAGTGAATTAAAAGTAAAAATTAAACATGATTAATTAAATCAAGAAACCCTAATTTTAATCCTTTATTTAGAATATTGGAACGTGAATAACGCTTTTTATAATTTTAAGGGCCGATGTGCAAAAAGTTTTTATGTTATAAAAAACAAAAAGAACTTATGAGGGAGGGTATAATTAGTCTCCTCTTAATTTTTTTCGCAAAAAATTAACCGCCTCCGATTTGGACCTAATGCCCTCTCTCATCATAATGATTATAATTGTCTCAATAACTATTTTTTTCCTGATTTATAGAGCTGTAATAGTGTTTTATTTATAAATTTCTATCTTCATTATTTTAAAGAGTGTAAACAAGTTCTAATCAAGTTNNAATATTAATTGTTAATAAATATATTATAATACATTTAAAAAAAATGGGAGTGATCCTATAAAAAGTAAGAGTATGGAAGAACATAAGGAAAAATCACCTAAATCCATAAAATTTGGTGTTATTACATTAAGCGACAGTAAATACAGGGATTTTTTAGAGTCTAAAACCACAGATATTTCTGGGAACCTCATAATTGATACTTTAAAAAAAGAACATGAATTGGTAGTTTACACCGTGATTCCTGACAATTCTGAACTTCTAATTTCTACAGTCGAAGATATAAAAGAGCAAAATGTGGATGTAATAATCACTACTGGAGGTACAGGTATCGGGGTTAGAGATATTACTATTGAAACGTTAAAGCCCCTATTCGAGAAGGAATTGAGTGGTTTTGGTGAGATATTTAGATATGAATCTTATAAAGAAATTGGCACAGGAGCTTTATTAAGTAGGGCCACAGCAGGACTTTATAAAGGCACTATAATTATTTCAATGCCTGGTTCTCCAAATGCAGTGCAAACTGGTTTAAAAATTATATTTCCTGAATTAGGACACCTTGTAAAGCATGTGCATGAATGATTTATTAATAAATACATCTACTATTCTTTATTTGTTTTTTTTTTATACAATAAATGATAATATTTAAAAAAAGTTACATGAAATCATTTACTGAAACAATAGGCTCTAAATCCACGCCTTCACTTTTAAGATTGGCTATAGCACCTTCATTTCTATCAACAATTACATATGCTTTTTCTACTATACCTCCATTGGATATTACTGCTTTAACAGCCTTTATAAGTGAATTACCTGTTGTAGTAACATCCTCTAACACAATGACTCGATCACCACTTTGAAGGTCACCTTCGATTAATTCAGAAGTTCCATAATCTTTTTTGGACTTTCTGATCATGAGCATTGGAATGGTAGATTCAATTGAAACTGCTGTTACAATGGGTATTGCACCAAGAGCTGGGCCTGCAATTCTATCTATTTTCTGTGTATCAATTTTTTTGGATATAATCTCGGCAATTTTAGATAGGATAGTAGGATCTGTGATAGCTCTTTTCATGTTCACGTAATAGTCGCTTTCTCTTCCTGAAGACAAGGTGAATTTCCCATATTTCACAACTTGGTTATCTTTCAATAATTTTATGAGTTCATTTTTATTATTTTCCATTGGATCACTCTAGAGATAAGTTAATTTGTTATATCTTAATTTTAAGGTGTTTTATTTGAGTGTTTTTATGGTGTCTCTGGTCTTTACCCGTTCACATGATTGACAAATACCATTATGTATGTTATAACAGCTCCCGCATACAATGCTCCCGCATAATGTACAAGTGTACATTTTACCCGGTCTGCCGCATGAACTACAGATACCAGTTACTTCCAAGTTATCCACCTTCTAAAAAAAAATATACTTCCATGTTTATCATCCCAAAATGATGATCCATGGATACCAAAATTTTTATAAAAATAAAATTTATTTAATCTATTCATCTTCTTCAACAATATTTTCATTCATTAACTCTTTAAGAAGTATTTTATCCCCAATCTTCTTAACCATGTTATAGGGAACTATTGTTTCTCCTTTAGAAAGTCCAAGACCTTCTGAAATTCCACCTTTTCCTAGAATGAATGAATCTAATGATTTAGTTTCAAAGTCTACATCAACATCTTTAACCTTACCAATTACAATTGCAGAGCTATCAAGAACTTCCTTTCCAATAATTTCTTCTATTATCCTCATGGTTTCACCTATTGACTTATATCTTATAATATGGATAAGTTTATTTAAGTTTAATATCATACTTAAAGTTTCTATTCTAAAAATAAGAAGTTATAAGGACACTTATTAAGATAACCACAGCAATTTAAAACTTTTTAAACAATTTTTATCCATTGGATTTCATGTCTATAGATGCTAATGTATGTTCAGTAAATTAATAATATATAATATTCATTTTCCAATCAATCATTATTGTTACAGTATATAGTCATTAATGTTCACAAGCTACCAATACTAGTTGGTAGATACATACCACTTGAAACAATAGACTTGTTTAGAATAATTACCGTTAAAATATGGCATGTACGTATTATTAAAATTAATATAAATATATTTAAACAAATTAAATCGTTGCATTGATTTGATATGGAGAAGATGGTCAGGATAAGTATTATTTCAATTTAAACATTATATTATAAATTATTTTTAAAAGTAAATAATTTCTACCAAAATTTAAATAGAAAGTAATAAATCCCAGTGATGAATAATTATTTTTTGGGGTATTAGATGGGATATTTGATCTGCAATGATTGTAAACAATATTATGAACTTCAACCGGATGAAAAACCAGAAGATTTCAGTAATAAATGTAGCTGTGATGGTATATTAATATATAAAGAAAATTTAGATTTTTTTAATCCAAACAACACAGAAGACGAAATAGATAATCAAACAAACAAAAATCGATACAATAACACACCAAATACATCTAGATATAGCTTTAGTGGAGATTTAAATGGTTTAAAGAACTTAATTAATACTATTAATGATAAAATTAATCCAATGGGAATCGCTATTGGTTTGGTATTCTCTATTATTGTCTTATTCGTTTCTTCCATTATATTTAGCAGTTTCATGGTGGGTTTATTAGGAATTACAATATACGGCATCTTAACAATCTTGGGCATGACTTTGATAGGTGGTTTTGTCACAGGTTTTATTGGTTCGAATGATATTGAAGAAGGTGGTATCAACGGAGGATTTTTGACATTAATATTATTAATTGCTGTTGGACTCCTATTAGGATTAATAATTTTTGTTACTATGGGAATTTATGCTACAGTACTACATACTTTAGGATCACTAGGTAACATACCCGGTGCTACTACTGCACTAAAAGGTTCTAGTGGAAATTCTTTAAATTCAATTGGAAATTCCATCTTGAATATATTCTACGCAATAATAACCATAATTCTTTCATTCATTTTTGGAATACTCGGTGGATCTCTGGGAGTTATAATTAAGGAAAGATTTGGAATTCAGTTATAATCTTCCTTTTAATTTTCAGATGAAAATCTAATAATTTTTTTATTTAAATTGACTATTTCTAAAAATTAATAGAAGTTAAAAGATTTTTAGACAAATATTGGAATTATAAACCATCTTTAGATTATTTAACTTTATCAAGATTATCAATAAATTATTCATTAAATTTTATTAGTGTTAACAAAATATTTGGTAAACTAGAATTTTTATTTGATTAATTTTAATTTTATTAGGCAACCCTAACATTTATATAGTTATAGAAATAAGTAAACTTTATAGATAATTTTAGGTGAGCCTAAATGTCAAATAATGAAAAACTTAGCGCAAATATCGAAGAATACTTAGAAGCCATATATAAAATCAGCCAAAACGAAAAAATTGTTAAAACCTCCAGAATCTCAAAAGATTTGGGTATAACACCTGCAAGTGTATCAGAAATGCTAAAAAAACTTGATAAAATGGATTATGTAAATTACTCCCAGTATAAAGGTGTTAAATTAACAGGAAATGGCCTAATTGTTGCCAAAAAAATTACTAGAAAACACAGACTACTTGAAAGATTTCTTCGAGATATCCTAAAACTTAAGGATCATATTCTCCATGATCAGGCATGTGAAATGGAACATTCCCTATCAGATGACGCTGAAAGGGCACTTTGTCAAGTTTTAGAACATCCTGATAAATGCCCTGGAGATCGTGTTATTCCAGCATGTGACCTAAAATTTACAACCTGCGAAGAATGTATGAGCAGAAAAGAAGAGGAAGTAAATGAAGTTGGAAAACGAAATGAAAATCTAATTCCCATAATGGAACTCGAAGACAAACAAAAGGGTAAAGTTTCATTTATTAGAGGAGATTATAAAGTCATTAGAAGACTTTTAGATATGGGAATAACAATAGGAGCATCTATCAGTGTTATAAAAATTGCTCCGTTAAGTGGTCCTGTAGAAGTTGCTATAAGGGGTTCAAAACTTGCAATTGGACGTGATATAGCATGCAATGTTTTTGTAGAATTGATTGAATGATACTTTTAACCAGAATAAAGGAATAACGCTTATGAATCAAACCATTAATAACAAAACAGGAAAAACCACAGAAGAAAAATCAAACACCGAAAATTCAAATGGGCAAGATGTACCACATAAAGATATAGTAATTGCATTAGCCGGTAATGCCAACGTTGGTAAAAGTGTTGTATTCAACGAATTAACAGGTTCCAATCAGATCATAGGAAACTGGCCGGGAAAAACTGTTGAGAGGGCAGAAGGAAAACTTCACTTTGAAGGCCAAGACATAGATGTAATTGATCTTCCAGGAATATACTCATTCTCCACTTATTCCATGGAAGAAATTGTTTCAAGAGAATATATAGCCTTTAAAAAACCGGATGTTGTAATAAACGTAGTTGACGCATCTGTACTGGAACGTAATCTATTTTTTACGATACAGTTAAAGGAAATGAACGTGCCCATGGTTGTCTGCGTCAACCAAATTGATTTAGCCAAACAAAAAGGCATAATAATTGATACAGAAAAGTTAGAAGCTGCTTTAGGAGTTCCTGTCGTTGCTACTGTAGCCATTAGAGGAGAAGGTTTACACGAATTAATGGAAGTTGCAACCCAAGTAGCATATAATAAAAAGAAAAATAGGAAAACAACACTTGAATACGGTGCAGAAGTTGAAAACAGGATAAAAACATTGAACAACCTCATTGAATCAAAAAATCTTGATCTGGGATATCCATCACGATGGGTTGCAATAAAATTACTTGAAAATGATATAGAAATTCGAAAATTGGTTGAATCTAAATCCAGAGATGTAGTAAATGCGGCTTTTAATCTTGCTAGTGAAATAGAAGATATACACAAAGAACCATCATTTGCTGTTATTGCTTCTGAAAGATATTTCATTGCAAATCAATTTGCACATGGAGCTCAGTTACAGAGCGATATAAAAATCACATTTTCCGAACGACTAGATAGATTAGTCACCCATAGAGTACTTGGTTATTTTGTATCTGCTCTTGTTGTCGGAGGATTGCTTCTTTGGACATTTATTGTAGGAGATTTCTTCTCAAATTTACTTACCAGTGCGTTCGGTTTCTTCCATCCTGTAGATCCGAAAATTAGTGGTTCATTAGTGACTATTCTATATAATGGAGCATTTGGTGGTATAGTAGCAGGTGTTACACTTGTTTTACCATTTGTGATTCCGTTTTATTTAATGTTGAGTTTAATTGAAAATTCGGGAATTTTAACCCGTGTGGCTTTTATGATGGATAGTGCCATGCACAAAATAGGTCTCCATGGAAAAGCGTTAATTCCCATGATACTGGGTTATGGTTGTAATGTTCCAGCAATTGAAAGTACACGAATTTTAGAGACAAGACGTGAACGTTTACTAGCGGCATTTGCCATAACATTTGCACCATGTGCTGCAAGGACCATTGTAATATTAGGATTGGTTGCTGTATTTGTCAGTGTATGGTGGGCTCTAGCACTTTATGTTATTGATATTGCGGTCATGTTTATGCTGGGCAGGATTGCTTTAAAGGTAGTTCCAGGAGAAACTTCAGGACTGATTATGGAGATGCATACATTTAAAGTTCCATCATTATCAGTTGCTGCTAAACAAACATGGTCTAGGACTAAATCATTGATTTACGTTGTTTTCCCAATTTACATCATTGGTAGTGCACTTATACAAGGATTATATGCTATAGGATTGCTTACACCAGTAGCTAATTTTTTAGCTCCTATAACCGTTGTTTGGTTGGGTCTTCCAGTTATTGCAGGTGTGGTTCTCATATTTGGTGCTGTGAGGAAAGAATTTACACTTCTTATGTTAGTTGCGCTATTCGGTACCAACCTTGCAGCAATTTTAACACCAATACAATTTATTATACTGGCACTGGTGAGCATGCTGTTTATACCTTGTTTAGCTACTTTGACCATTCTTCTTCGTGAATTCGGATGGAAAGCAACTGTATCAATAGCATTGGCAAACATTATAACCGCCCTTTTTGTAGGGGGAATAGCATACCGAATAATAGATCTATTCAAGTTGTACTAAAATGCAATACACGCATCAACCGTGCATTATTTTATTTTTAAAATGAAAGTTGAATTAACTGAAATTTGAATATACCACCATATCTATTAAAAATAGTCAGTACAAGTCCAACATGATTTATGACCATGATTTAAATGCTCTTACTATGTTTCTACGTCAAAATATGACGTAAAAACCGTTAAGAGGACAATATTACCTTAAATAGTTAATTATAGATTAAATCAGATTTTACCCTTCTTCATCCCATAATCCAAGTTCTTTCTCTTCCATATCCTTTTCTTTTTTATGCCATGTTATTTCCTCTGAAATCTGTGCATCCTCGTCATCTCCACCTTTATTCCAGTTTAAAACACCATAAACCACACATAAAAGCACTGCGAGAATACAACCAATGTATGCGGCTGCAATCCATGGATCACTTATACCCAAAACCATAATCAAACCTCCATCAATACTAAAAATATTATAACAGTTATATATTAATGATGTTAATTTTAAAATCTTTAATAAATCTTTCTATTAGTTTTTATGTAGTTCAAATACAAATAAAACTTTTTCCCATCATTTATGATTAATTACAATATATCCAATTGTTAAATATTATTACCACCATAATATTAACAATAAAATAGGAAAGTCTTCAAATTTGAGAATAACTAGTAATTGGAAAGTAAATAATTGTAGATTAATGTTTAAAGTTAATTCAATAAATATCTGGATAAAACTAGCTTAATATAATCTTATATCTATGTTTGAGGTTTTTAGGAGTTGAAAATGTGATCACCAAATTTGACGAAGTATTTGATAGAATTAAATCACATCCAAAAAAACAGATCGCTGTTGCGGTTGCACATGACTCAACCGTTTTAGATGCTGTAATTAAGGCTGAAGAACTTGATATCACCGATTATATATTAGTAGGTGATGAAGAAAAGATCATAAATATATCAGAAGAAGCAGGTTTTGATGTTAAGCCTAATAAGATTTACAACGAACCCAACAATTTAAAAGCTGTTGACATGGCTGTAGAGCTTGTTAAAAGTAATAGGGCAGATATATTAATGAAAGGTTTTGTTAACACCGACGATTTTTTGAGAGGAGTTTTAAACAGGGATAAAGGTCTTAGAACCGGTAAAATTATGAGTCATGTTTATGTGTTAGAAAGCTCAGCACTCAAACGTCTTCTGTTTATAACAGATGGGTCTGTTAACATACTTCCTGATCTTGAAACCAAATGTAGCATCATATTAAATTCAATATACCTTGCAAATGTATTCGAAATAGAAAAACCTAAAGTGGCTGTTACAACTGCAATAGAACTTGCAAACCCTAAAATGCCCTCTACATTAGATGCATCAGTACTTGCAAAGATGAGCCAGCGTGGACAGTTCAGCGGTATGATCGTTGATGGACCACTTGCACTTGATAATGCAATCAGCCCATGGGCTGCCGAACATAAAGGAATAGGAGGGCCCGTAGCAGGGCGTGCTGATATAATCGTTGTACCATCTATTGAAGCAGGCAATATGTTGTGTAAAGCCCATGTTTATCTTACGGGTGGTAACTTGGCAGGAGTGGTTATAGGTGCAAGCGCCCCCATCGTATTAACATCGCGTGCAGACACATCACAATCTAAGTTGAATTCAATTGCAACAGCTGTTTTAATGGCAAATATGGAACGAAATCTTAGCATTAAATTTGGCCAAGTTCATTATTAACTATCATATTCCCATTTTGTAGGGAAAATATATGATACTTCTTTTAAAAATAATATCAATAATATAGTGTTAACTTTAATTTTGATCAAACTATTAAATTAAAAAAGAAAAAAGAGTTTGTTGGAGTTTTTTTTCTTTTTAATCTCTCTGGAACAACATCATTATTCCAACGATTAAAAGCCATAGACCAATTAGTATTCCGAGATACGCTGCATTTGTTTTGAAAAGCTCACCTACAATCAAATAGAGAATACCAATTATTAGAGCTACAACTCCATTCCACCTACTATTGCCTGCTTTACTGATTATTCCCACAATACCTGCAATAATTAGGAATAAACCTACTATAATAACTAAATAACCTGCCGCTAAACTAAATAAAGCAGGGTTGAATATGAAACCTATACCAAGAATTAATGCTATTAGACCCAATATGATCTCAAGAATACCAAGACCCGCACTTTCACCTATTTCAGCAATTCCACCAAAGAGTAGACCCATACCTAGAATCAGGACCAAAAATCCTGTGATTACAGCTGCAGGGACAACTCCTAAAATTGGGAATGCCAATACAATTAAACCAAGAATTATTAAAATTATTGCACTGCCCATTTTTTGCATATAGTTACCTCCATATTTTATCCAACAAACCCCTATTCTGTTGTAATATATGCAATTAGTTTAATATAAATTTTGTTGTTTGAATTGCGTGATATACTCAGTTTAAAACATCTTGTAATATTGTCATTCTATTTGTTAAATTAATTAACTAAAAAAAACATAATGAAATTAGTTAAAAAAAAATGGGGTGAATATATCTATGAAATATGTATCTGAACCAATAACTTTTACCAAGGAAATAGATGGAACAATCATCAATCTGACAGTGCCAGAGGGCTTTATTAAGGATCTTCATTTTTCAACAAAGGAACATCTTATGCTCATGTTACGTGTGGTTGGACCCGATATGAATAAGGTTGTAGATTTTTTTGAAGATGGCGAGGACGAAATTTACAATATCAGAACCTTTGATGCTGTTGGAGATCAAGAAATTAATGATGATTTCATATTAACAGATATCTATATGGATGAAGGACCAACCATTGGAGTTGACATAGATATAGAACCAGCTATGATCAGGTTGATTTTAGACTTTTTAAAGAAGTGAAAACAGTTAAACGCTTGATTTAGTTATTTTCATTATTATTTTTAAATTATTATTAAAATTTTTATATATTTGAATTAAATCAGGCATAATTCCTTAAGATACAATTAAAAATATCTCCCAATTTTATTCGTGTCCACAAATCACTTTAACTTTGGGAAAAGCTTTTAAAAATTTTAATATCATGTCTAAACTATTTTGTGCCATTTCTATATCCCATGTATAATCACTAGGCGCAATTTTAAGTCTTAGATTGTCCATTATAAAACAAGCATCCATAGTAAGAAAGATCGGCCCTTCAACTCCGTTTATTAAATATGAACAATGTCCCATAGAATGTCCCGGAGTAAAAACAGCCCAGAGTGATCCATCTCCCAAAAGGTCAGCACAGTGACTTAGTGGCGGTATTTCATCTAATTTTGAAAAATCTATTTCATATATAGTTTCAACACTATCTAAAAAATAACCCGATTTTTCTTGTTGGTATTGCTCTAACTCCCCTTTTCCAACGAAATACGGGATGTTTTTTGGTAATTCACGGATCCCCGCAATATGATCAGGGTGTAAATGACTTAAATATACTGCCTTTGGTTTTATTTTTCTACTTTCTAATTGAAATTTTATGTTTTGATTTTGATTTTGATAAAATTCATCTACTGGATCCCCTTTAATACTGCCTTTAGGATCATCTGTATACGATTTATCTAAACCAGCATCTAATAAAAAATCCCCCAATTCATTATGGCGAACCAAATAATTTTTAATCGGGACATTGAGTACCTCGTCTTTCATATAACCCGCATCGGGATGTTCTGTATTTATTGTACCACGCCTGTTAATATCTACAGTTCCTGTTACAAATGTTTCAATGGTTACTGGACAAGGATTTTTAAATATTTCTATCCAAGATTTCACTTGATTTTTTTTAATATGAATTTGTTTGATCTTCATACGATACTCTAAAAAATAAAAAAAAATGATGGATGATATTATTTACCACCCACTCCTTTGAATACCTTATCAACAAACTCCTTTTCAGGGGGTTTTGTTAATAAAGTTACCACAATTGTTGCAATAACTGCTATTGGTAGTGCGATTATGATTGGATCCACTAATGGCCATGGCATGGTTGTGATGATAACAACTTTACCTGTTAGTGCATGAGATATTCCTACTGCTCCAGCTGACTTCTGGAAACCAAAAAGCAACCAAAACAAACTAGAAAGTGATCCTGCAACAAGTCCTGCAATTGCACCTTCTTTAGTGATTCTTTTCCAGTAGAGTGCTGCAGTGTACATTGAAAGGAATGCAGCTGCTGTAATTCCGAACCAAATAGAAGTTCCAACTGCTATTATACTTGCAGGGAGTATAAATCCAAGTATCACTGCAATGATCACAGCAATAACAATTCCCACCCTTGCAACCATAACAGAAGATCCACCTTTTTTATTAGTCACAGTCTCATAAATATCTCTTCCAAGAGCTGTTCCCTGAACATGGAACTGTGCACTCAAGGTCGACATAGCAGCCGATAATAAGGTTATCATGAAGAGGTAAGCAAACCAAATAGGCATTGCAGCAGATATAAATGTTGGTATGACTGTGTCAAGGTTTCCACCAGCTGCCTGAACCGTTGTTTGGCCTGTGTGCTGGAAGAACCAAAGATTTGACAAAGCACCAACAACATAGGACCCAAATGTCATCATAAATATGAAAACACCACCTATTAATACTGCTCTGTTGAGCTCCCTGTTAGATTTAACAGTCATAAACCTTACAACCAACTGTGGCTGGGATAGTACTCCTATTCCAACACCGAGTATGAGACTCGATACTAGAGTCCACCAGAATGGGCTGCCCAGTGCAGGCATAGATGTCCACCCCGTGAAACCAGTTGTGACTGCAACAGCTGTTGCACTGTGCGGTACCATGTTTACAAGGTTAGATAGAGCCATATTAGAATTAATAACCCCACCAAACATCCAATAGACTGTACCTAAAAGAATAAACATTCCAACGAACATTATAGTTCCCTGAAGTGCATCAGTATACATAACTCCCCTTATACCACCGAAAACCACATAAACAGCAACGATTAATGCCATTGCTATAAGCGCGAAGTAATAATTTACCCCTAAGGTGGTTTGAACAAAACGTGCCATTCCAATTAAAACAACAGAAGCATAAAGTGGCATTCCCAGGAATATGACAGCACCAGAAAAGTATTGGATAAATCTACTATTAAACCGCCTTGAAAGGAATTCCGGGAATGTGAGAGCATTTAAATTGTGTCCCATCTTCCGGGTTCGTTTTCCAAAGAATATGAATGCAATAAATATTCCAATAATAATATTCAAAAATACAAGCCATAAAATACCAAAACCATAATTAGCTGCAACTCCTCCAAAACCCACAATAGCTGCTGTGCTTATAAAAGTTGCACCATAACTCAGCGCCATAATGTAGGGGTGGGTGTTCCTTCCTGCAACCATGTAATCTGAAGAACTTTTGGTTCGTCTCCATGCAACGTAACCAACATATCCCACCATGAGGAGGTAGATCAGTACAATTATACTTAACATAAAAACATCCGACATAATACCCCTCCTAGTTTTATAATTATCAAATTTTTATTATATTGTGCTTTTTGATACTAGAGATCACTTCTTAAGTACAATGATCCAATTAATGAATCTAATCTTTTCCAATTTTAATTATTATTATACCTAATTTATAATTGATGTATAAAACTTTTTATAAATAACTTTGAACACTTTCACGATCATATGCGTAAAAAAGGATAGAACTTAAAACATATACAAAAAAAAGAATTTAAGATAATTGAATATGCCAACTTTTATAAATCATTCCATTAAATTAAACATGAATATTCTGATGATAGAATTTATTTTAATAAGGGATTGTATGATAATATCTTGATGTTTATACTGGGGGATAAAATGATCTGGAATAAAGAAGCGGAATGCATGTCTGATGAGGATAGAGAAAGTTTACAACTTAAAAGATTGAAATCTGCCGTTAAAAATGCTTATGAGAATGTGCCTTATTACCGTAAACGTTTTAGTGAGATGAACATCACCCCAGACGATATTAATACTCTTAAAGACATTGAAAAACTTCCTTTTACAACCAAGGATGATCTAAGAGATGCATATCCGTTTGAAATGTTCGCAGTCCCAAGAAAACAAATAGTAGAGGTGCATACATCATCGGGAACGACAGGAAAACCAACAGTCTCAGGATATACTAGGGGAGATATCGAAATCTGGAGCGAAGTAATGGCAAGGGGCTTATCCATGGCCGGAGTAACGGATGAAGATATAATACAGAATACACATGGTTATGGATTATTTACTGGTGGCTTTGGAGTACACTATGGAGCTCAGAAAATTGGTGCCACAGTGATTCCAATATCAACTGGACAGACCAAACGACAGATTGAGATTATGCAGGACTTTGGAACAACTGTAATGATCTTCACACCATCATATGGACTTTATCTTGCAGAAGAATTGGAAGAAGAGGGAGTAGATATAAAAGACCTTGGTTTTAAAGCCATTGGCTTTGGTGCTGAGATGTGGACCGAAGAAATGCGCCAAGAGATTCAAAAAAGATTTAATGCCCCCGCATATAATATTTACGGCCTCACAGAAATTATAGGACCAGGGGTAGGTTTGGAATGTAGAATACAAGACGGATTACATCTTTTTGAGGATCATTTTTATCCAGAAATAATTGATTCTGAATCACTTGAAACTTTACCCGAAGGTGAGAGGGGAGAATTAGTTTTAACAACATTAACACGTGAGGGAACCCCATTAATTCGTTTTAGAACTAAAGACATCACCCTTCTTAAAAGGGGCAAGTGCGGGTGTGGAAGAAACCTAGTTAAAATGGACCGAATTACTGGCCGTACAGATGATATGCTTAAAATTAGAGGAGTATCTGTATTCCCTTCACAGATTGAAAAGGCACTTTTAAGAATAGACAGGTTAGAACCACATTACCAAATAATTGTAACACGTCCACATTTAATGGACGAAGTAGAAGTAAGAGTTGAAGCTTCTGAAGGGTTATTCTCTGATAAAATTAAGGAGCTTGTGGGTATTAGGTTAAGACTAGAAAATTATATACACGATGAGATTGGTCTAAGAGTTAAAGTAACATTAATTGAACCTAAAACTTTACCTAGGAGCCAAGGAAAGGCTGTGAGAGTTATAGATAAAAGGAATTTACAATAAATTATTCATATAATAATTAAAACCAGTTTTTAACTATTAAAGCCAAAAAGGGGTTCAAAAATGAAAATAAAACAGTTGTCTATATTTTTGGAAAATAGGAAAGGAAGAATGAAAAAGGCACTTGATGTGCTTGAGAATGGTGGAGTGAGCATAAGGGCTTTATCAATTGCAGATACTTCAGATTTTGGAATTTTAAGGTTGATAGTTCCAGAACCTGAAAAAACCAAAAAATTGTTAGAAGACAACAATTTCATAGTGAAAATTGGAGAAGTAATAGCCGTGAGAATGCCGGATAAACCTGGTGGGTTGGGTATGATACTTGGAATTCTCGATGAAAATGATATCAACTTGGAATATCTATACGCATTTGTAGAAGAAAAAGATGAAATGGCCATTGTACTATTACATCCTGAAAATATTGATGCCGGTATCAAAGCTTTGGAATCTGATGGTGCAGAGGTTGTTTCAGCTGAAGAAATATATGGTCTTTGATCAATTTTTTTTATAATTCGGGATGTTCAGGTAATCCATATATTTTTTTGTTCAATAAAAAAAGAAATTGGGGTTAAATTATTCATTCATTATTATTTCCCCATTCATAGCATCAACATAAAGTGCCCCAACACTCTTCTTGGTTTTAACATCGTATAGGTTCACATTATAAACCCATGTGTGTTTGTTGTCCACTTGAAAAGGTCGGGTTTACCTGCAAAAACATCATTTCCTGTTAATTCTTTTTCTACCCCTACTACATTAATTTGAGCTTGTTTGGGAGATATTTTAACCTTTGTTGTGCTATTTTGGTTAGTATTGTTGGTATTATTGGTTGTTTTTATAGTATTGACTGTATTAGTATGAGTTGGGTTTAATTGGGTAGTGTTGTTGGTGTTATTTATGGTTAAATTATCGGCACTGCTTTGAGCAGAAAAAACGTAAAATCCCCCAATTACAATTACTAATATGATTATTATCAAGGCAATAATCTTATTGTCCATAATTCACCTCTTTTACTTAAATAATTCTTAAATAATAAGTTTAAATACCATTATCAATGAATTACAAATATTTTTTATTCCAATTTTAAACTTATCATAATATGAGTATTCCAATGTAACATGTAAAAGTTTTAATATATAAAATTTGTTAATAAATGATAAAAAAAATAAATTATACAATTCGAGATTTAACAAAACTAAATCCGTTTTCAAAAGCCTTTAAATTAATATCTAAACTTTTTTCGGGCAAATTAACCTTCATAGAATCGATAATAATCTCTTTTTTAAGCGGAAATCCATTTATTGCTGTTACTGATCCTAGCATGACCATATTCATTGATAAAGGATGACCAGATTCATTTGCAATTTTATTGGCATCTAAAGCAAAGACTTCCCTAGATTTATTATTAAGTTCTTCGAGTATAATTTCAATATCAGGATAGGGTATTTCACTCTCTCTGAGGTTAAAAGGATAGATGGGAGATTTATTTACGATTACATATGTGTTATTGCTAATCTTAGGAATAGCACGCAGTGCCTCAACAGGTTCGAAGGATATTAAAATATCAGCAGAACCATTTTCAATAATTGGACTATAAGAATCACCAATCTTTAATTCAGTTGACACTCCTCCACCTCGCTGGGCCATACCATGAACTTCGCTCATAACCACAGGCATCCTACTTTTCATTGCTGCTTCACCAATAACTGTCGAAGTTTTTATGATACCCTGTCCACCAACTCCTGAAATATAAATGTTGTAAGGTTTCATTTGATTCTCCAATAACTGTATAAATATTATTTCTTAATTCCTATAGCCTTTTCAGGACAAACTTGTACACACACATTACATTTATTGCATAACTGGGGATCAATATTTACAGATCCGTCTTCATCAGTATAGATGGCTGTACAAGAAAGTTCTTCTAGACATACAGAACATTCATCACATTTATCTTGTTTCACTTCGAGGAAAGCATCACTACGTTTGCCTCTCTTAATCAACATGCATGGATGTTTAGAGATTACCACTGAAACACCCTCAAATTCCAGTGCCTCTTTAAATGTATGCTGTGACTTTTTTACATTTAAAGGATTAATAGTTCTTAAAAATTGGACACCAGTAGCTTTTACTATTTCTTCTATTGAAATTTCAGGTGATTCTAAACCCATACCATCCACAGGTAAACCCGGATTTGGCTGACCTCCTGTCATAGCAGTTGTTCTGTTATCTAAAATAACGAGTACAAATCTATCTTTATTATGAACAGCATTTATAAGAGGTGGAATTCCAGCATGAAAGAAAGTAGAGTCTCCTATAAAACTCACTATGCTCTGATTTGTAGCTTTTGAAAACCCACAGCTAGTCCCAATAGAGGAACCCATTGAAAGTAAGTAATCGGCTGCATTGTAAGGAGAAGATACTCCCAGTGTGTAACACCCTATGTCCGTTGGATAAACAACATCTTCAAGCTTAAGAAGTTTTACAGCCCTCTTAACTGAAAAATATGCTGCCCTATGTGGACAGCCAGGACAAAGAGTTGGTGGACGTTCTGGCAATTTAATTTGAGCGTCATTTGTATCGTATTTTTTGAGATTATTTCCTAAAACCTTTTCCATTGAATCTAGAATGATGTTCGGGCTGTACTCATATATCATGGGGAGTGTACCATCTAATTTACCGTGTACATTCTTTTTCAGTCCATTTTTACCGATTATTGAAAGTACTTCCTTCTCCATTATCGGATCAACTTCCTCCACAACAACAACAGTTTCAAGGTCGCTGATAAATTTGAGCACTAATTCATCAGGGAATGGATAGGAAAGTGTTAACTTTAAAACATTTACTTCTAACTGGTTCTCCACAACTACATCCATCACATAGTTGAATGCACCCCCACTAGTTATTACACCAACTTTACCTTTTCTGTTAAATATTTGATTTAATGGGGAGTTATTGGTAACTTGTTTCAAGTCATCCATTTTTTCCACCAGTACTTTGTGCATAACCATGGCTGTAGAAGGTACCGGAACAAATCTTTTAGGATCCTTTTTAAAAAAACCTTTCTTTTTGGGTTCCACCACCACACCAGTATTCACAACACCTCTCATATGGGAAACCCTTGTAGTTGTCCTCATTAAAACGGGTATTTTAAATTGCTCAGAAAGATCATAACTGTAATTCATGAGATCCTTAATTTCCTGGGGATTTGATGGTTCAACCATTGGTATATTTGCAAGTCTGGCATAATAACGATTGTCCTGTTCATTCTGGGATGAGAACATTGATGGATCATCTGCAGATAATATGACCATACCTCCCTCAACACTTGTGTATGGGACGCTCATAAAAGAATCAGAAGCTACGTTTAATCCAACGTGTTTCATGAAGGTAAATGATCTTACTCCTGAAACAGCTGCAGCTGCAGCAACCTCAAGGGCAACCTTTTCGTTGGTTGAAAATTCAAAATAAATTCCCGCCTCTCCTGCAATTTTTGAAAAAACATCGCCTATCTCCGAAGAAGGAGTGCCTGGATAGGTAGCTGCTATTCCAACCCCTGATTCTAAAGCTCCCCTTACAGTGGCTTCATTACCTAACAAGAAAAGTTGTTCATTTTCTTTTGCTTTTAAAACTTCTTGGATATTCATAATCATCACTAAAATATATTCTTATAATAAACTCGGATGGTTCATTAGGGTATTAATGAATTATCCCGTTAGACTCTTTAATTAATTCATAAGATTCGATATTTGTTGATTATACAATTCATTAAATTTTATTAAAAAATTTATTTAACTAGATTCTATTCCAGTTTGGTTTAGAATACATTTATAACTATAACCTTAGTTACTGTGAGTTTGGATATAATAACTAAATAATATTATAAAATTAGAAATAATTAAACAATTTGGATATATAATAATCTATGAAAAATAAGTTTTAAATAAAAATTATCCTGAAAAAATGATAAAAAAAACTAAAATCAATGATATTGAAGTGGAATATGAAGTAATCCATAGAAATGTTAAATATGCAAGATTAGAAATAAAAACAGATAGTATACGCTTGATAATGCCTTTAAATTATAATAAAGACGAAGAAATTATCAAAAATAGTGAAAAATGGATATATAAAAAACTTAGCCGTATTAAAGCATCACAAAAAGAAGCAGAAAATAAAGAACTCAATTTATTAAGAACTGATAAAGAATTTAGGACCATGGTTTTATTATCTGTTGAGGAATTATCAAAAGAATTGAACGTAAAGATTAATAAAATCTACTTCAAACGGATGAAAACCCGTTGGGGAAGTTGCAGCTCTAAAAAGAACATTAACATTAATATTTACCTCATGCATTTACCTTCTTACCTAATTGAATATGTTGTATATCATGAATTAGCTCATCTCGTTGAAATGGGACACAACAAAAAATTCTGGAATATAATATCCAATAAATATCCTAATTATAAAAATCTGGAAGATGAACTTTTAATTTACTGGCTTTTAATAAGGAAACTCATATACAACCACGCTTAAGCTGTTTTAATCCTAAAAATCTATTTAATAATTAATAATTCCTAAGATTCAAATTTCGTTTTATAAATTATTTATAATATATAAACCAATATGATATTATCAAAAGAATAAAAATAATTGATAGAACCGTTTAATGGATAAAAAGCATTACTATTAAGTTCTGACTCTAAATGAATCTTTTTTAAATAGTTTTTTCATTAACAATGTGGAGATAGAAATGATAAAGGTCAATATTTTAAGGCAAAACCCTGAAAAAGGTGAAATCGCCCATATAGAAAGCTATAACATCCAAGAGAAAGAGAAAATGAAGATCTTAGATGCATTGAACTACATCAACCAAAAATATAATGCAGATATTGCTTACAGGTGCTCTTGTAGAGCTGGTCAGTGTGGATCTTGCGCTCTAAAAATGAATGGTAATGTTGTTCTAGCCTGCAAAGCTGAAATAGTTGATGATGCTCTAATAGAACCACTTGATTTCGATGTTATCAAGGATTTAGTTGTTGATAGATCAAAATTTGATGCAAAGGTTGGTGAATTAGGTCTATACTTATCAGGTGACTGCACCATCCCAGAATGTCCTGCAATTATAAATCCAGAAGAATATGCCGATACTAAAAAAATTCGAAGTTGTATTGAATGCTTATCATGCATTTCGTCTTGTCCTGTTGTACAAGAAACTAAGGAGTTTGCTGGTCCATACTTCATGCGTTACATCTCCAAGTTTGCATTAGATCCTAGGGACTGTGAAGACCGTGCAAGTGAAGGATTTGATGAAGGACTGTACTGTTGTACCTCTTGCGGAAAGTGTGTAGAAGTGTGTCCAAAGGAGATAAATACGTTCGGAGCCGCCATTGAAAAACTAAGAGAAATTGCTTGTAAGGAAGATGTTGGACCACTACCAGTACATAGAGATGTTAAAGAGCTTATTAAAAGTACTGGAAGATCTGTTAAACCCATGGGAAAAGGTCCATATGGAGAAGGGTTTATAAAAGCAGTCTCAGAAGGAAAAATACCTACAGATAGACCATCTAAATCTGAAACACTTATTAAATCTGAAGGACATGCAAAACAAAAAGTTGCCTTTTTTACAGGTTGCATGGTTGATTACCGACTTCCAGAGATAGGAGTCGCTCTACTTAAAGTCATGGAATACAACGATGTTGATGTTGTTGTGCCAACAGATCAGGTATGCTGTGGCTCTCCACTACTTCGAACTGGACAGACAGACGCAGTTCCAGATCTCGTTAAAAGAAATCAGGAAGTTTTCAAGGATTATGACACAATTGTAACAGTATGCGCTGGATGTGGCTCAACTCTTAAAAATGACTACCCCAAATATGGTGTTAACTTGAATGTAATAGATATTAGTGAGTTCTTGGCTGAAAGGTTGAATACAAAAGATATGAAACCACTGAACATGAGAGTAACATATCATGACCCATGTCATCTCGTTAGGGGACAAGGTATAAGTAAAGAACCCAGAGAAATACTTAGAAAAATAAAAGGGCTCGAATTTGTTGAGATGGAAATACCAGATCAGTGCTGTGGTGCCGGTGGAGGAGTGCGTGCAGGAAAACCAGAGATTGCAGCAGGATTGGGAAAAAAGAAAGTCGATATGGTTAAAGATCTAGGTGTCGATGCTGTAGTAACTATATGCCCATTCTGTGAATACAACATTAAAGACAGCCTTGAAAAAGCAGGTATTACCAATGTAAAGGTATTAAATATATTGAAACTTCTTGAAATGGCTTATTCATAATAATATTAAGAAAATTTTAATACCTGTCCTAAAATTTACGAGTTGTAAAATATGATCTATGTGGTGTTTGTTGAACCAGAGACTCCTGGAAATATCGGTTTTCTTGCAAGGACCATGAAAAATTTTGGACTCACTAATCTTGTGTTAATAAATCCTTGTAAACTTGAAGATGAAAGTTATTACCAAGCCATGCATGCTAGGGATGTTGTTAATAACTTAAAAACATATGATTCCTTAGAAAAGTTTCTAATTCATAAGAAAATTGATTCAGCAGTTGCAACAACAGGAACTGCTGGTGGAAGTTACAATGTAGCAAGAATTGCCATAACTCCAGAACAACTAGCAGTTTCGATTAATTATAATGGTAATTTAGCATTGATATTTGGTCGAGAAGGAAATGGACTTTCAAATAAAGAGATAGCACTTTGTGATGTAATAGTAAGTATACCAACCCATGAAACTTACCCAATATTAAATATAACCCATGCAGCAGCCATAATATTCTATGAGATGTTTAAAAAAGAAAAATCTTATCCTGTTGACCGCCTTGAAGCAGCCTCATCTGCTGAAAAGGAAAGTTTGATGGATTATATGGACGAAATAATTCTTAAACTTGGATATCCTCAACATAAGAATAATAATGCTTCACTTGTCTTCAAAAGAATAATTGGAAGGGCTTTCATATCTGGACGTGAAGCACATACATTGAAAGGGACATTGAGAAGAATAAAATCTCGGATTAAGAAAATAAATAATAAAGAGGAACTATGATGTTTCTAGGAATCACACCCTTCGATATAATTGTAATCATTGCTGTTGTATTATTGGTTATATTGCTTCCTATTCTACTAAAAATGAGGATTAACTCTTCAATAGCTAATTATACATTCCAGATTGAGAATATGGTTAAGGAATCAAAATTGAAATTGATAAAGGTTTCTATTGAACAGGGCAATCCTAAAAATGATCCTACTACTGCCGTTGATAATTTCATGGAATTTTTCATTGTTCCACCCGTTTCATTGGATCCTGCAGGAATAATGGACAAATTTGAAAGCATATTAGACTTGGGTGAAGAGAAATTTCAATACATGACAAAAACAATCGCACCAAATGCTGATGATGAATGGAAGTCTAATATTACAATGACCCTAAAAGCAACACTCGGTATTAATGGTGTGGCAAAGATGGTAAGACATAATTTGGAACTTTCAAAAAAAACAGGAAATCTACAAATACTTTTGATGCTTCAGATGGGGCTTCCAATGATCATGAGATTAGTTAAGGCAGAATATGAAGGTGTGAACGCTTTCTCAGATGGAAATCCCGTTGGTGATGGTATAGGACCCTTAGTTGCAGGTATGTTAATGGAAAACTTGTCCGATAATGAACTGGAATATTATGAAGATATTGTAATTGGCAAAAAAATAGTGGACGGTCGTGAAATAATTATCATGCGCGCAAAAGGTCCAGGTGCTAGAGTAGGAAAGATAGGAAAAACTGTAAATCGCTTAATAAAAGAAAAAGGCATTAAAAGATTAATTACTGTAGATGCTGCACAGAAACTAGAAGGTGAAGAAACTGGATCGGTTGCTGAAGGAATAGGCGTAGTTATCGGAGGATTTGGGGTGGATAAGTGGCTTATTGAGGAACAAATGGCAAAAAATGATCTTGAAGTCAACGCAATAATTGTCAAAATGGGGCCTGAAGAGGCAATGTGTCAAATGACCCAAAAAATATTAGAATCTTCAAAAAAAGCTTTAAAAGTACTTCAAAACTCCATATCTCTCTCAGAACCAGGAACTAAAATAATGGTATTAGGTGTTGGTAACAGCTGTGGAGTACCTAACATAGTCAAAGATATAACAAAGATAAACATAAAAGAAGATATCAAAAAAGGAAAACGAGGGCATTAAATGGCCATTCTAAGTGACAAGGATATAAAAGAACATATAAAATTAGGTAAAATAGTTATCAAACCTTTAAAAGAACCTGAAAAACAGATCCAACCATCTTCAGTAGATTTAAGGATTGGAAATGAGTTTAAGAGCTTCAAAATAATAAGAAAACCCTGTATCGATCCAATGGACAAATCAGACATTGATGGATATATGGAATCATTTTATATAGAAGAAGGGCAGCCTTTTATAATTCATCCCGGTGAGTTTGCACTTGCCACTACTTACGAAACTGTAGAACTTCCCAATAACCTTGTTGCAAGAGTAGAAGGTCGTTCATCAATGGGAAGGTTGGGAATTACCATGCATGTTACAGCTGGCTATATAGACCCTGGGTTCTGTGGTAAAATAACTCTGGAAATTTCAAATATTGGAAAAATGCCTGTTGCACTATACACAGGTCAGAGAGTTTGCCAAATAGTATTTGAAACGATGACATCACCTGCGGAAAGACCATATGGACATCCTGAACGTGATAGCAAATATATGAACCAAAGTCGCCCTGTTACCAGTAGAATTAAACATGATTATGAACTGATCAGGGGATCTACACTGATTAAGGATTAAACATTGCAACTGAACAATTCAATTGATTTTATTTCGAGGATTTAAAATGACAGATAATAAAGTAATGAATATAGCCAAGAAAAGAGGATTTCTATGGTCTTCATTTGAAATTTACTCCGGATCAGCAGGATTTTTTGATTACGGCCCTTTAGGCGCCATATTAAAAAGTAATATCATTGAGAAATGGAGGAAATATTACATAGTAAGGGAAGGTTTCTATGAAATAGAATCCCCAACCATAATGCCAGAAGAAGCTCTAAAAGCATCCGGACATGTAGACCATTTTACAGATCCTATGACTGAGTGTAAGGAGTGTATGGAAGTTTATAGAGCAGATCATATCATCGAAGATGTTATAGACCAAGAGGTTGAAGGTCTTGAAGATCAGAAGCTTACCGAAATCTTGTCAGAAAATCAGATAGTCTGTCCCAAATGTGGTGGCCATTTAACTCATGTATGGAGCTATAATCTAATGTTCCAAACACTTATTGGCGCAAAAGGTAAAAAAACCGGTTATATGCGTCCAGAAACAGCACAAGGAATATTTATACCATTTAAAAGACTTTTAAGATTTTTCAGAGGAAAACTACCCTTCGGAGTCGTTCAGATTGGTAAGGCATACCGTAATGAGATTTCTCCACGTCAAGGAATTATTAGACTTCGAGAGTTCACACAAGCCGAAGCAGAGATATTTGTTGATCCATCTATCAAAACCCATCCGAAATTTGATAACTTTGCAGATGATATTTTAACATTATTTTCCGCTAAAAATCAGATGAACACCAGAGAACTGGAAAAAATTAATGCAAAAAAAGCAGTTGAAGAGGGTATAATATCAAGCGAAATATTAACGTATCAGCTATGCTTAGCTGCAAGGTTCCTGTCTGATCTTGGAATTCCATCGGAAGTAATAAGATTTAGACAACATCTACCAACTGAGATGGCCCATTATGCTATCGACTGTTGGGATGTTGAAGTCCTAACAGATAGGTTCGGATGGATCGAAATAATAGGTATCGCCGATAGAACAGATTTTGACTTAAAATCTCACAGCATCCATAGTAAGGAAGATCTGAGTGTTTTCATAGAGTATAACGAACCAAAAACCATTACCAAACTAAGTGTAAAACCCGATATGAAAAAATTCGGTCCTCTATTCAAGGGGAATGCACCTAAAATATTAGATTCCTTAAAAAATTTAGATGCCTCTAATATCAAAAAGGCATTCGAAGCAGATGGTAAATTTAAATTGGAACTTGAAGGTAACCTCCATGAAATAACTCCAGATATAATCAGTTTTGAAGAACGTGAGGAAATTATACGTGGAGAAAAGGTACTCCCACATGTGATTGAACCATCTTATGGAATTGACCGTATTATCTACTCAGTACTACTTCATTCTTATAAAGAAAATGAAGATAGAACATATCTAAAACTAGAAAAACAGATAGCACCTATTGGTGTCAGTGTTTTTCCACTTGTAAACAAGGATGAACTGGTTGAAACTGCCCATAAGTTAAAGGACGAATTCAGAAATCAGGGCATAATAGCTGAGTACGATGGATCAGGCACTATTGGACGTAGATATGCAAGAGCTGACGAAATAGGTGTACCTTTCGCCATAACAGTGGATCATGAATCACTTGAAACAAACACTGTTACTATAAGAAATAGAGATGATTTAAAACAGATTAGAAAACCAATAAAAGATATTTACAATATTTTGATAAGTCTTCTAGAAGGTAGAATAGAATTTGAAGATATCTAAATTTTTTTTCTTTCCTTTTAATTATTTTCTCGGAATATTATTTAGGATATTAAAATAAATATATTAATATATGTTAACTCCATTGATAGCTCTTAAAAGGTGAAAATATGATAGATGCCCATATACATGCAGATACAAGACCATATGAAGATTTTGAAAAGATGGCTGTTGCAGGTGTTGATACAGCGGTTAGTTGTGCACATGATCCTATGAGAATGAGTACATCAGAAGTTGTTTTAGATCATATACACCGAATTATGGAAAATGATACTAAAAGAGCAGCTAAGAATGGAGTAAAGTTATACTCTGCTGTAGGTGTACACCCACGAAGCATATCGCCTGATTATGAAATTGTTCTTGCGAAACTGCCAGAACTGCTTGATAATAAAAATGTGGTTGCTATTGGGGAAATTGGACTTGAAACTGGTTCGAAACAGGAGAAAGAAGTATTCATAAAACAATTAAACCTTGCACAAGAACTTAGCATTAAAGTTATAGTCCATACACCAAGAAAGAATAAAAAAGAAATTACTGAATTAACTGCCACCATAATAGAAGATAATATTGATACAAGTTTGGTGCTGTTAGATCATGTTGATAAATCTATAATTAGGCGAGTTTTAGATTTTAATGGGATTTTAGGACTGACTGTTCAACCCCAGAAGATGACTTCAGACGAAGCTGTTAAAATGATGGATGAATATGGCTACGATAAATTTGTTTTGGATAGTGATATGAGTTCCTCCCCATCTGACCCGTTATCAGTTCCTAAAACAGTTCACAAACTTAAACTTTCAGGTGTGAAGCCAGAAAATATTAAAAAAGTATCTTACAGTAATGCAGCAGAGTTTTACAAGATATGATAAGAAATAAATTACCCATATCATATAAATTTATATTTCATATCTAATGCACCTAATTTACTAACACAATTAGCAGCAGATTCATTTCCAGCTTTTAAACATTCTTTAAGACCTTTTTTTTGATAAAATGATGTAATAAATCCTGCTGCAAATGAATCACCTGCACCAGTTGTATCAAGAACATTCAGTTTATTAGCAGGATAATGAATCTGGCCTGATTGGTTATAAACAGTCACTCCTTTATTCCCCATTGTAACAACTACCAATGGTACTCCAGTTTCAACAAGCTTTAAAGCACCATCATTACATTCCATATCTGTCAGTATTGTAACCTCCTTTTGGTTTAGAAATAGAATATCAGTTCTTTTAAGTATCTGTTCAAGATTATCTAAACCATAGGATGACAATAGGGCACCAGGATTAAATGATAATGTGTTGGCATATTTTGAAGCTTCTTCAACAACTTCAATGTACATACCTGTGATATGAAGTATTTCTGAATGTTTTATGAGAGCAATATCTCCATTTTCGAGTTTAAATTTAGAATTAGCCCCCATAAATGTATAAATAGACCTTTCACCCTCGGGTTCAACTGCTATAAATGCCATTCCTGTTTTTTCATCAATAGGGATCAACCTGTTAGTATCGATATTTTCCCGTTTAAATTCTGATAGAATGTATTTTCCATACTGATCTTTTCCTATTCGAGCCATTATACCTGCATTTAAACCCAAACGAGATACTCCTACTGTGAAGTTGGCTGCAGATCCGCCGAGGGATATACGAAGTTTTTCAATATCCACCTCATCATCAGCATCTGAAAAACGAGACACATTCATTAAAAAATCAGTGTTGCAGGTTCCAAGTCCAAGAACATCTAATTTGGGATTTTTCATGTATTATTCCCCATGTATAATATTAAAAAAAATGATTGATTTGTATATGTTATTCTGGAAGTAATCCAACAAATTTCTTTATTCTACCCACTATATCATCTTTATTAGGTTCAATAGGCTTATAATCTTTCCCTAATAGATCAGCAGCAAGTTGCATTATTGCATTACTTGTTGGAGATGAAGGGTTTACTTCTACAACCGATCTTCCAAGTGCCATGGATCTTTCCACTTCCCTGTCATAGGGTATTAGACCTATCATTGGAATTTCAAGTATAGATTCAATTTCATTTTCCGAGAGAAGAAACTTATCATCATACCACATGTTCAATACAAAACCACTTATCTTGATATTAAGCTCGTTGAAAAGTATTCTTATCTTTAATGCATCAGCTACTGATGGCATGGTTGATTGAGTAACTAATATAGCTTCTGTATTCTCTGGAAGCCCTTCAAAGACATTTGCATTAATTCCTGCTGGAAGATCCATTAAAAACGTGTCCCCATATTCAGATATCTCGTTCATTATCTTGTTCCATGAGATATAATTGGGATTTATATGTTTCAATGTTTCAAAATGAATTCCAGTTGGCACTACACGTATTCCCTGATTGACTTCATAAACACATTCATCTATTGATTTGTCACGTACAAGCACATCATGTAAGGTAACATCAGGATTTAAAAGCCCTGTAATGACATCCAAATTAGCCATGACTAAATCTAAGTCTAGCATGACAATTTTTTCTCCAAAGAGCGACAGTGCAACTCCCAAGTTGAATGTTAATGATGTTCTTCCGACTCCACCCTTTCCAGAAGCAAATGCTATGAATCTTGACATTTTATATCATTTTCCAGCGTATAATTATTCCAATTGATTAATTTATCTTCTACCCAGTAGGCCTTCAACAAGTTTTGAAATGACCCCCTTCTTGTCGGGTTCAATTGGTTGGTACTCTTCCCCTATTAGATCAGCACCTAATTGCATTATGGCATTGCTAGTTGGGGATTTAGGATTTTTAATGATTAAAGGTTCACCAAATGCTGCTGCTCTACTAACTTCTGGATCGTCTGGAATAACTGCTATAACCGGTACTTCAAGTATGGTTTCAATTTCAGTTATGGTTAAGAAAGTTTTATCGTGCTGCTCCCTGTTTATAACAACACCTATAATCTCGACACCAAGTTTGTTAGCGATGATCTTGGTTTTTAAGGCGTCACTAATTGATGGTATTTCAGGAGTAGTAACTAATATCATCTCTTGAGCCGCTGCTATTGCAGCCAAAGCGTCCTTTTCGAGTCCTGCAGGAGCATCTATAAGTAGGATATCTGTATTTTCAACTAATATCTCCAATGCACTTTCCAATCTTTCCATTTTAACTTTACGAAGACCTTCCAAAGATATTCCTGCCGGAACTACTTTTACGCCTCCCGGACCCTCATATATGGCGTCTTCTATGGATGCTGCACCAGAAAGAACATCGTGTAATGTTACAGATTTTCCTTCCATTCCTAGGATGAGTTCGAGGTTGGCCATTGCAACATCTGCATCCAGTACTATAGTTTCTTCCCCATAAGTTGCTAATGCAACACCTAAATTGGCTGTTATAGTTGTCTTCCCTACACCGCCCTTTCCAGAAGCAACTGTTATAACTCTTGTCATCTTATACCTCCTAACTAATCTCTACATTAATATTAAAATCATCAACAATTTCCGGATATTTTCTAAAGCTCTTCCTTATCTCTATCTGAGATATCTCTATTATCTGTCTTTCCAAATTAGCTTTGTTTGAATCACCCATTATACGTGATAAAAATCCTTGGGTCTCGGATTCTATAATAATATTAACCTTACCTGTCAACCTTTCAGCATTATCAAGGAAAACCATGACCTCCGCACCCCTTATCTTAGGAATTGAGAGGGTAGATTTTTTGATCTTGTTCATCAAGGTCAACTCTATTTTTTCAACATCTTCATCACTTACAGAACCACCTTTATAGGATTCGAGTATGTTGGTCACATCCTCCTCTTGGATATCTTTGATCCCGTACTTCTTCATTAGTTCGGATCTATCCATAGATGGTTTTGGAATATCTTCTTGTGATGGTGATTCTGTACCCTTTTCAGATGATTCTGGTGAATTTGAAATATCTGGAGAAGGTTTCTCATTTGAAACTTCTGATTCCTTAATTTCGGGCATTTCTTTAACAACTTCTGTAACCGATTTTGGAATAGGTTTACCAACAGATTCTGTTTCTGTTATCTCCTCATTTACAGGTTCATTGATCGTTTCTATCTTTTCGATTGATGAAACATCTTCTTTAACAGACTTATCATTGGCAATTTGGTTAATTGGTTGATTAATTATCTCTGTTTCAGATAAACTTTTTGATTCATTAGATGTGTTATCTTGAGATTGAACAATATTTTCTTGGGGTTTTGAAATTGATTGCTTTTCAATCCTTTCTATTACTGGTTCGGACTTAATTTCTTTTAAAGCACTAGATACTGGTTTTGGTTTGGGGACTGCTCTAGGTTTTAGTTCTTTTTTTTCTTCTTCCGGTTTTTTAAATTTATCAATCAGTTCATATGCATCTGAACCAATTATATATGGTTTGTTCATATCCATAAAGAAGTCTATTTGATTTAGTCTTACATCGAAGACTTCAATTAGAGTTGTTTTATCTTCCATTGCAGATTTAATCTTTTCAATTGCATCTACTCTCGAATACCTAATGTAGGAAGCTGCAATTTCTTTCCCTTCTTTAAAAAGAATAAAACCTTCCTCAGAACCAGCTGTAATCCTTATAAATCCATTATGTTTTTTGGATGATAAATCGTTTAAAAGATCTGGAAATTTCAACTCATCTGCGTAACACATCATTGAAGGTCTAGTTATTGGTAACTCCATTTATATCCCCTAATCTACCCCGAATTGCAATCAATTTATTTGATAACCAATATATAAAATAATTAAATTCAAATTCATAATTATAATTTAATAAGTTAAGTGAATATTGTTTTTCACTTCCTTATAAGCTTGATCTCGGGTGGAGTGATAATAATAATATTTTTACCATTTTTACAGAGCAATATAGCTTCTCCTCCAGTATTATCCCTGAATGCTTTTAATTTTTCCCCTGCTAACTTAAATTCCTCGGGACTATCCCGTTCAAGAGTGCTCATATCCATTATAATTGGATTTTTCTCTTCCTTGATCTGGCTCAATGCAGAGTCGAAGTCATCAAAACTCTTGGCCTTCATTAGTATAATTTCATAGAAAGAATGTTCTGGAACAATTATGGTTTCTTGTTCTTCTTTATTTTCTTTTTCTTCATCCATACCAATATTTTTCTTTATAATGTCTAATATGTCCGTCATTTCTTAAAGTCCCCTATATGATCAATAATTACATCCAGCAATCTTGATGCACCGCCATCTGTTACATCTACAGCTGGCAATTCATATTCATCCTCATAATTGTGAATTTCATTTTTATCGCTTACATTTCTTAAATTAATTGATAATCCCACTACTTCAGTAGGTTCCAATGCTTCAATGGCTTTTACTTCAGATTTAATACCTCTTGGTTCCCTGTAAGGATGATTGGGTCTGTGACACACAATAGTTGCAGCAGGCATGGAACCTATGAGAATTGCTGCTGAAAGTCCTCTGGGATGGGGGTTGCCCTTTTCAGTGAGACTAGATTGTCCTTCAATAAAAATAATATCAGGATCTTTTTTCTTTTCCATATATTTGATTGAGCCTATGATAGCAGATGCAACATCCATTACTGAAAGACTCCCTGCACGGAAGTTCATGTCAACAGGTTGTTCAAATCCCATTTCATCGGTAGAGATTACAACTGCATTTAATCCTTTCTCTATTGCTGCTTTACCTAACAACCTAGTAGTGGTTCTTTTTCCACACTCCTGAGAAGTGCCTCCAACAAACACTACAGGCGTTTTTGGTATATAATCGAGTTTTGGTAAAATTTCAGTACACATAGGGGGTGCTGTCCCGAATATTTCCCGTATTACATCAAGACGAGGGCTTATTTCCTTTAAAATAACACCCTTAGCATTTGCAAATTTTATAATTGCCTCATTCTGATTAATGGGCAGTGATCTGAATGATGTGACAACGTTCTTACCGTTGTCTATTGCCTCTACAGCATACTTTAATGCTGTTCCCTCAGCACCTATTGGCAGCATTATAGCAACACTTTTGGCATCGGTTTTATTGAGTACTTCCTTTAAATCTTGAGATATTATATTGTTACAGAATTTCATACCCTGTTTTTTGGGATCATCATCTATGAAACCACATGCTTCAACACCTTCAAAATTAGAAAATTTTTCTCCTCCACCACCACATCCTATGATGATAAAGGGATTAAGATCTTGAATTTCTTGAAGAGAAGTTATAAAATACAAAGGATCACTCCTATTAATTTTAGTAAATTACTGTGAAACTTTACATTACCTATTTATTAAATAAATGTTAAACCAAGATATATACTTTGGGTAGATAACTCAATTCTATTGGTGGAGGCATAGTATGATAGAAAGAATACTTAAGGATTTAGGAAGGATCAACGGAGTAGATGGATCATTAGTTGTTGGAAAAGATGGTTTGATTATTGAAAGCGAAGTACCTGGAGACATTGATTCAGAACTGGTAGCTGCTATGGCATCTGCAGTTTTTGGTACAGCTGAAAGATCTGCAGAGGAAATGAAGCATGAACCATTGCAACAAGTAATGATAGAAGGAGAAAAAGGTAAAACCCTTATGATAGATGCTGGTGAAGGAATTTTAGTTGTAATAACTAGTATATCCATAAACCTTGGTCTCATAAGGATTGAAATGAGAAGAAGTGCTGAACGTGTAGTAGATATGTTGAGTTAAGTTTTAAATCAGTATATTCTGAATTTAGGACATTGGGGGATGAAAAATTGAGAAAACCCTACGTTATACTTATTGGAAGTGCATCAGGTATTGGGAAATCAACAATAGCCTCTGAACTAGCAAAGGAATTAGGAATTAAACATTTAATCGAGACAGACTTTATCAGAGCCATAGTCCGTGGGATAATAGGTCCCGACTATGCACCCTCACTTCACAAATCATCATTTGATGCTTATACAACACTTAGGGACAAAGAACGGTATGATGGCGACACCGACGCATTGATAGAAGCCGGTTTTGAAGACCATGCCTCTTTTGTGATCCCTGCAATTGAAAGGGTCATAATAAGAGCCGTGGACGACTACGACGATGTTGTAATTGAAGGTGTTCACCTTGTACCGGGTTTTATTAATATTGATAAATTTAAGGATGACGCATCGATACACTTTTTCATATTGACTGCAAACAAAGAGATTCATAAGGAAAGATTTGTTAAAAGAGCCATGAAAATAAAACGTGGCGGTAAACATCTGGAATATTTCAAAGAAAACAGAATAATAAACGATTACTTAGTAAAAAGTGCTAATGAACATGGCATACCAGTGATTAACAATTTAGAGATCGAAAATACTAAAAAATGGATGCTAACCTTAATAAGAGAAATATGTAAGGTAATGCTTTTCAAGCATACCGTTGACCAACTGGGGGAAGAAACATCCATTATATTAGAAAAATATGGTGGTAGAATCGTTGATGTTTCATATTTCCTTCCAGGATTTGGTGAACCATTGAAAAGGAATGTAAATGTGTTTGACCCTGTAGAAGCTAAACGTTTCATTGACAAATTACAAGGCACACCACAGAGAAAACATGATCTTGAAAATCTCTACAAACTTTCGGACAATGTTCACAGTCACAAAATATGTGCTCCCGACAATGAAACCTTAGATAACATGATCAAGGATCTGGATAAAAAAGGCTTTATTTACAAAGATAAAGTTAAAGGTTCAAAATCAGAATCAGAACACCCATCATCTTGATTAATCAATATATTTTATAATGTGATATTAAATCCCCAAATAAAATTAACCAGGAGAGTTCGAACTTGGATAATATTAAGACCGATTGCCCTGTTTGTATGGGTAAAAACACGCTAGAAATGTCGAGTAAAACTGAGAAAATTCCATATTTCGGTGAAATTATGGAATCAACACTTTTATGCACCAAATGTGGATACAAACATTCAGATACCATATGTTTGGAGCAGAAAGAACCAGTAAGATACACACTTGAAATTAATAAAGATAATATTAATACACGTGTTGTTAAATCCCAAACTGCAACATTAAGCATACCCGAACTTGGACTTAAAGTTGAGCCGGGCCCTAAATCACAAGGGTATGTGTCAAATGTAGAAGGTGTACTAAATAGGTTTGAATCTGCTATTGCAACTGCAATTGGATGGGCAGAAGAAGAAGAAATTAAAACTAACGCCCTTAAAATACTTGAAAAGATTGAAAATCTGAAAAACGGTGATGAAAAAGCTACTCTAGTTGTCGAAGATCCGTTTGGTCACAGTATTATAGTCAACGATGATGCAAAGCATAGAAAATTGAGTGAAGATGAAATAAAAGAACTTAATACCGGTTTTTTAACCATAGAAAAATAATTACGCGGTTATCATTTATATTTCATTCATTGATAGTAGATTAATTTCTAATTTTTTTAAAACAACAATAAGATTTAATTTAAAATATAAAAAATATAGAGAATGAGATTAAAATATCTCATCAGTATCATCAACATCCTTGAGCTTTAAAGATTTTTTAACATCCATTGTAAGAGCATCACAATCTGCTTTAATAGCTTCTAGATGTTTTAATATCCTGAACTTTTCCTCATTAATTCGTTTAATATTGGTGTAAGGATATATTGATTCTTTGAGCATTTCATATTCTATTGTTGTGTAAGGATAATCATTCAGCTGTTCACAGACCCTTTCAAGAACTTCTCCAAGGAACCTGTTCATCTCGACTTTAACTCTCTCCCTTATCATTTTGTCCTTATCGAGATTCTTCTTCATGAGTCGTACTACTTCAGCCTTTGCAAAGGGTAATCCTTCATCTTCAATAGGTTGTCCTTCTTCATCAAATTCTTCTTCAGAATCTTCTTCAGATACTTCACTTTCTTCAACTGTTTCTTCAGATAATCCTTCTTCAGTTAAATTATCAGTTATATCTTTAGTTGATTCATCATTCATTTCTTCGGTTGAATTTTCAGTTGTATCTTCATTAGATTCTATATATTCTTTTTCATCATTATCAAACATGAAATGCCTCCACCTTTCTATACTAATGATCTGTAAAAAAACCTATATAAACTTTATTGCATTATATTGTAGTTTGACCTCATAATCTGTGTAATACAAATGAAATTCATGATAATTATCAATCATAAAATTAAAAATATAGAAGGAGTGTCTAGATCATCCAATTTTTATGTTGATTAAAATTGCTGTTCTCTAACACATATTACTGATCAATTAAATAATTTCAAGACTCATATCCAAAGATCTGACCGAATGTGTTATGTAACCTGTGGAGATAATATCAACTCCAATATTTGCATAATCTAAAATATTATTCGGATTTATTCCACCAGAAACTTCGATTAAAATTTTATCTCTTAAATTTTTATTTTCAAGAGCATTTACAACATTTTTCACTTCATTTGGATTCATATTATCCAACATCACTATATCTGCACCGCTAATTGCTGCTTCCAATGCATCTTTAGTACTTTCAACCTCTATTTCAATCTTTTTTGTGAAACTTACATATTTCTTAGCCTTTTCAACAGCTGTTTTAACACTGCCAACAATTGCAATGTGATTGTCCTTTATAAGCACACAATCATCAAGCCTGAAACGATGCGTATCACCACCCCCCATCCTAATGGCTTCTTTTTCAAAAAATTGAAGTCCCGGTGTTGTTTTACGGGTTCCGGCTACGATTACTCTATTTTCAACTTTTTTAATTAGATTAGAAGTGATAGTTGCTATACCACTCATTCTCATTATAATGTTAAGTACAGTCCTCTCAATAGTTAGGATAGTACGTGCATTACCTTCGATATCTATAACAACATCATCTGCATCAACAAATTCCCCATCAAATTTTCGTATAATAGATTTGATTGAAAATTCCTGAAAGATAGAACTAGCCAGATCCACCCCAGATAAAATACCTTCTTCCCTGGTGATAATTTTGGCCTTTATTATAATATCTGGATTTATTAGAGCGTTGGTTGTTAAATCTTCAAAACCAATATCCTGATATACCATTTTAATTATTTCACTAAGATCATACTTCATTGGATCACTTCAATCATCAAAAATCTTATAAGCGAGGTTTTTTTACTTTTTTCTATAAATTTTAATTAGATTCTATGGGTATTTCTATATAAAATAAAAGATATAAATGTTCATAGGTTAAGAGGTCATAAGAACCCATTTAACAAGAATAATGAAATTAATAAAGGAATTCATCTTAAGATCTATATTTAACAAATTTTAACATAATACTGTAATCAAACAAAATTTAATAATAATTCCAACAGGTGGAATAATGGAACTAATATTTCTTGGAACATCATCAGCAATACCAACCAATTACAGAAACCACACATCAATAGCATTAAAGGGCTTTGGAGAAATCATACTGCTCGACTGTGGTGAAGGAACCCAGCGACAAATGACAAAGGCTAGATTAAGCCCCATGAAAATCAACAAAATATTCATAACACATTTCCATGGTGACCATATCTTGGGTATTCCTGGAATGATACAGTCTATGGCATTCAGAGGTAGAACAGAACCATTGGATATATTTGGACCGCCTGGACTTTTAAATTTAATAATAAATATTAAAAGTTTAGGTTACTTTGCAATGTCCTTCGAAATAAAGGTGCATGAAGTAACAGATGGGATTATACTCGAAGAAAAAGATTACACTGTGAGCTGCTGTAAAACAAAACACTCTGTTTTGAATTTAGCATACAGTTTTAACGAAAAGAGAGAACCTAAATTCATTAAAGATAATGCAATAAAGTATGGTGTCAAACCTGGACCAGATTTTGGTAAACTTCAAAGGGGAATTTCTGTTAAAGTAGGCAATATAGAAGTTAAACCGGAGCAGGTACTTGGAGAAAAAAGAACAGGTCGTAAAATAGTATATTCTGGTGATACTAGTCCATGCGATCAGATGGTAGAATTTTCATACGGTGCAGATATATTAATACATGAATCAACCTTTAACAATAGCCACAGAGATAATGCTCTCGAAACTGGACATTCAACAGCTGAAATGGCAGCAGAAATAGCCAAAAAAGCTTGTGTAAAAAAATTATTATTAACCCACATCAGTACAAGATACAAAGAAACTAAAACTCTTGAAAAGGAAGCTTTAAACATATTTGAAGATTCTTGTGTGGCTGACGATATGATGGTTTTTGAGGTGGCACAAAAATGAACCTTGAAATAATTACCAGTAATACCTACCTAAGGGACATAATTGCAAGTGTAATAATATTGATCGCATCTTTACTAATCATCAAATGGACTTCAATATTCATAAACAAGACTGGAAAAAAATTTGAATTCGATCCTACTCTGATACAAGTTATAAACGAAATAATAAAATATACCATATATGCATTTGCCTTTACAATTATTCTAAATGAAATTGGAATAAACATAACCGCCATAGCAGTTAGCTTGGGTATTGTGGGTATTGCTGTAGGTTTTGCTGCCAGAGATACTATCTCAAACTTTATAGCCGGATTATTTGTGCTCGGAGATAAAAGTTTCAAAGTAGGAGATATTATTGAAATATCTGATATTAAAGGAAAAGTTATACTTATGGGTTTCAGAGTCACTAAGCTCATTACACCAGATAACAATATTGTTACCATTCCAAATTCTAATTTCTCAGCAAATGTGCACATAAATCACACTTCACTTGAAGAGAAAATGATTGGTCTAGATATAACCATACCCTATGCAGTAGACGTGGATGATATTATAAACGAATTTAAAGAAATCACCTCGGGTTTTAAATGGGCTTTAGATGAGCCAAAGGCAAATGTTATTATAAATGAATTATCAGATATTGGTATAAAAGCTACGTTAACTGTTTGGGTAGACGATCCTTGGAAGGTCTCCGAATACAGATCAGTTATTGCAAAGAAAGTTGGACCCTTATTAGTGGTCAATCATGAAACAGAATGATATATTCGCAGGAGTAATTATATTCACATGTGTCTTTATCTCCCTAACTATCGTTATGGCCGCCTATGAACAGTCACAAGATCTAACTAAGGCCCAGAATAGTTTAAAAAACTACCATGAAATCATAAGCGATCCAGTAAATGCTTTAGATCCTGCTAATACTTTTGATGGTACTTCAATTGGGGAATTAATAATACCTAAACTGGGTGTGGACTGCAGTATACGATCTGACACTGTAAATGCCTACAATGCTGTTTATCACTATCCACAAAGTGTTGGATTTGGACAGCCCGGAGAGGTTGGCCTTCTAGGTCATCGTACCACATATTCACATTTATTTATTAATATAGGCACGCTTCAGATCGGCGATAAGGCCATAATAATCGATACTGCGACTCAAAAAAAATATACATACGCCGTAACTTCAAATGGTAATGATATACGATGGGATTATAAGACAAATCCTGTTAGATTCGCTCAGAATGGAGAAGCAAGACTGCTCATTATGACATGTTACCCTCCAGGCAAAAAGGAAGCAGCGTTCATAACTCATTTTAAGTTAATTTCAACTGAAGATATTTAAAAATCTAATTTTTTTAGTTTTAATTTTGCACTGTGAAAACTGTAACTTAGCAGTCTAATATCTATATAAAAGTGTGAAATAATCAATTAATTGATCAGGGATAATGGTTTCAATATGAAGTTTTATTAATAATGAATTAGCCATATAATTAGATTAATAATGCATTGTCTTATATGAAATAATTAAAATGGACTGATTTGTCACAATAAAAATCTTTCCATAACCCTAAAAAATATTAAGAGGCGTTTAGATGGTAAAAATAGAAATAGACGAAGATGCATGCGTTGGATGTGGTTCTTGTGTGGATGACTGCCCCAACGATGTCTATGAAATGGATGAAGAAAAAAACAAGACAAAAGTTGTAAAGGAAGATGATTGCATGGCTTGTCTGTCGTGTCATGAAATCTGCCCAGCAGAAGCAATGGAACATAAGAATATTCACGTGGCTAAACGGCTTTATATAGATAGAAAGGTGAGTGGAATACTCAAAAAAATAATATAGGAGACTTTCATATGGAATATCAAATAGAAAGGGAAGAAAAAGAAGTATTGGGGGATTTCAAACCCGAACTTATTCCTGATGCATGTGGAGGAGGAATTGACGATTACGAAGAAGCCCTTCACGTGCTTATGAAATTCGTTGGTTCGATGTCAAGTGCCCTAGAACAGGTTTCAGGCAGGGGTGCAAATGCAATTGTATACCAGGCAGGGAAAAGGATGGGACACGAAGCAGGCAAAATGGTTGAAAAAACAGACGACCTAGAAAAAGCAATGCAAGAGTTAAGTGAAATACTTGGAGTTGAATTTTTCTTCGATATGTGGAAACCAACAAACCAAACAGAATACACAATTGAAAAGGGGAATGAAACTGTAGTAAAACTCATATTCAGGGACTGTGTAGTAAGACAAACCCTAAGAAGAACAGGACTTCCACAGAAAGGACCACTTTGTTATCTTCTATATGGATATACTGTTGGGGCAGTTGAAGAGGTAATGGGAATTAAAGGAAAACTAGACATCGATCATGTAGGACCCAATGCCTGTCTAAAAACATTAACAATCAAATGGGGCGGTAAATAATGGTAAATATAGCCCTTGAATCACTAGCTAGTTGTGCAGGATGCGAAGTATCAATACTCGATCTTCATGAAGATTTAATAGGTGTTCTTGAAAAAGCAAATCTAGTTTACGCACCTATCTTGATGGATGTTAAGGAAATACCAGATAATATTGACATAGCAATTGTTTCTGGTTCTGTTAGAAATGAGGAAAATAAAGAAAGACTCAAAGAAATTCGAGAAAAATCGAACACAGTCATAGCCTACGGAACATGTGCTTGTTATGGTGGAATAACATGTATGGCAGATCTTTATAGTCCTGAAGACGTTTCTGCTAGAAGTTTTTCCGACAACCCCAGTACAGAATCTTCTGAGCAACCATCCGAGGTTGTTCCAAAACTTTTACCAATTGTGCATCCTGCGGGTGATATGGCAGAGATAGATTTCTATCTTCCAGGATGTCCACCAAAGGAAAATCTGATCAAAGATGTTCTGGTACCATTGATAAATGGAGAATTACCAAATGTGCCTCAAAAATCTGTATGTGCTGACTGCAGCCGTACAATGGAACACATAGAATTTGATAAAGTCCACAGAAGAATTGAAGGGGAACCTGAACCTGATTTATGTTTCCTAAGTCAGGGATATGTTTGTATGGGTTCTGTTACACTTGGAAGATGCGGTGCATTATGTTCTGCTGCAGGAGTTCCATGTCATGGATGTGGAGGGCCTTCAATGGATATTTTACGAGAACCAAGTCATGATGTCTACAACTGCATTATAAATCGTATAGCTCACATCTCAAAAATGCCCCATAAAGACGTTGAAAAACAACTCTACGATATTGGACATATTGTATACGGATTTGTAATTGGAAGCACTATAATGGAGGATAAAAAAGTTTCATTGATCCCAGAATTGATCAAGAAATAAAAGGTGATAACCCATGAAACAAATAGAAATAAGCCCGGTATCAAGGATTGAAGGGCATGCAAAAATCACCGTTCAATTGGACGACGCTGGAAATGTTTCAGATGCTCACTTCCATGTAATGGAAATAAGAGGATTTGAAAAATTTTTAGAAGGTGCTGCTGTTGAAGAAGCACCTAGAATTACACCAAGAATATGTGGAGTCTGCCAAACAGCGCATCATATAGTATCCGCAAAGGCTAGTGATGCTGTGTTTGGTTTACAACCTCCAGAAACAGCCCAAAAATTAAGGGAGTTAACACTTCTGGGCCAATATATACACTCACATGCACTTCACTTCTACTTCCTTGGAGCACCGGACCTAGTACTAGGGCCTGATTCAGACCCTGCCGAACGTAACGTGGTTGGACTAATCAAGAAAAATCCAGACCTGGCCAAGATGGCCATAAAAACCAGAAAGATAGGACAGGAAATTACTTCAGTTGTTGGAGGTAAACCAATACACCCTGTTACGTCAATTCCAGGAGGCCAATCTAAGACCTTGAGTATTGCAGAAAGGGACAGTCTCCTACCAACTGTAAAAGAAGGTATAGGACTTGTTGAATCAGGTTTAGAAGTTGCAAAGCCACTATTTGAACAATACGCAGATGCTATTGAAACATTAGGTCCTATAGAAACATCTTTTGGAGCTTTAACCAAAAATGGTGCACTTGAATTCTACGATGGACCAATGAAAATGATGGATAAAAATGGAAGTTCAATACATGAATTTGACACTTTAAACTATCTAGACTACATTGAAGAAAAGGTACAACCATGGTCTTACATGAAGTTCCCATTCATGAAACAGGTAGGATTCCCAGAGGGTAACTACCGTGTTGGACCTTTGGCCAGACTTAACATAGTAGATAGTGTTCCAACAGAAAGGGCATCAGAACTTTACGGAGAATACAAGGATAAATATGGAATAGCCCAAAATCCGCTCCTTTACCACTATGCACGACTAATAGAACTAATGTACTCTATTGAAAAAGCCGTGGAACTATTGGAAGACGATGCAATAACAGGTTCCGATATAAAAACTGGATTAAATGAACCTCTAATGAGTATTGATGATGCAAAGAAATCAGATGTAAGAATGAGGGGGGTTGGGGCCATAGAAGCCCCTAGAGGAACATTATTCCACGACTATGAAACCGATGGAGCCGGAATTATTCAAAGGGCAAATCTCATTGTTGCAACAGGTCAAAACAATCTTTCCATGGACATAGGTGTTAGAGAAACTGCCAAAGCCATGATAAAAGGTGAAGAAATATCAGAAGGACTTAAAAACAGGCTTGAAATGATTATACGAGCTTATGATCCTTGTTTATCGTGTGCTACCCATATGATAAATGGAGAATCTCCACTCCTAGTTGATATCCATGACAACGATGGAATTCTTGTAAAAAGGCAAATGATATAATGGTGGGAAAGATTTTCCCATCTTCTATTTTTAAATCAAAGTTCAAAAAAAGATAATATGATATTTAGGATATGAATCCAAAAAAAATATCTTTGATATTCACAAATTTGGATCCTTTATCATACCTACAATTATATTCCCGTAATAAAACCTATATCCCGTAAATTCGATTATTATTAAAAACGATAAACATAATAGATTGAATATTGAGATTAGTTTTGTAATTAACTATCTAAAACTAGTGATTCTATGGCAGATAATAATTTGAAGGTTGAACTTGAAAGGATCGTAAATGATCTAGGTAAGGTAGATGGGGTAGAGGGAGGCCTTATTGTAGATTGCAACGGAGATATACTCAGCCAGCGCATACTACAAGATATTGATATAAGCCTATTTGGACCGATGGCCAATGTCATAACCAGTTCATCTAAAAGATTAATAAATTCTTCAAATCAAGGGAAAATTCAACGAGTGCTAGTTGAATCTAAAAATGGAAAAGCCCTATTTCTAGATCTTGGAGAAGTACACTTCATAGTCCTCATGAAAAATCATGCCAATGTCGGGCTTATAATGGTTTCATCTAAAAGGGCAGCAGAAAAAATAATAGAACTAACCAAAGATTTAAAGGTAGTTATAGAAGCAGATGAGATACCAGTTACACCACAGAAAATCGTTTCAAAAGTTGTGAAGGAAGAACCTTTAGAACTTGTTGAGGAAATGGTTGAGCATGAAAAAATAAAATTGGAAGCTGAAATTACTAAAGTTTCCAAACCAGAATTTAACCCGGAATTGATTAGTGAAGAGCAACCATCTATTTCTGAACCAGAAGAATTAGAGGCAAAAGAGGAATTATTTGAGATCACAGAACAAGAATCAGTTCAAGTAAGTGAAATCAAAGAAAAAATAGAAGATTCAATTAAAGCAGAAAAGACCATCCCTGTAATTAAACCACCAATAGCATTCCCTGAGATTAAAAAGGTAATTGAAATTCCTGAAAGCGTTGAAGAACGTTCTGATCTTATTTTAGATATATACGAATCTATATTCCGAGCTATGTCAATTGGAGCCAGTAAAATTATGGGTGTTGCACCTGCCAGGGGTTTAACACAGAAATTTTTACCTTTAGAAGAATGTAAAATGTTACTTGATGGAGTTAAAGTCAAAAGCAACTCAACCATAGACTTCAATAAGATCAGAGAAAATGTTGCTGAGATACCTGTAGAAGAAAGAGAATCTATGTTTACAAACGATTTCACAAAAATTATAAATGTAATAACAGAGAATTATGGGAAAGTAATGGGTTATGGAGCATTTAGAGGGATGGTTAGACCAGAATTTAGGATAATAACAGACTCATACGGACCTGTAATGCACAAACTGGGAATCACGGAGAAAATACACCCAGAAATGGCAGCACTCTTTGAATAACTCAATTTTAAATACTTTTATAAGATTAACTCATAAAACTCTTGTTTTATACGCTTTACTTATTTTTAAATAAATCTCCATGATCTTTTACCAGATAAAAGTTAATAATCATGGCACACAATATGAAAATGGTGATACTATTGAATGGACCATGGGTTGAAAAATATAGACCAAAAGCCTTAGATGAGGTTGTGGGTCAAGATCATACAATTTCAAGACTTAAAAGATACGTTAAAGAGGGCAATATGCCCAATCTCATGTTTACAGGTCCTGCTGGTGTGGGAAAAACTACGACAGCCATAGCACTTGCAAAGGAAATGCTAGGCGAATACTGGAGACAAAACTTTTTAGAACTAAATGCCTCAGATGCAAGAGGTATTGATACTGTAAGAAATGATATTAAAAGTTTTTGCCGTTTAAAAGCTGTAGGATCTCCATTTAGAATTATATTCCTCGATGAAGTAGATAACATGACCAAAGATGCCCAACACGCACTTAGGAGGGAGATGGAAATGTACACTAAAACATCATCTTTCATACTCTCATGCAACTATTCATCTAAAATAATCGACCCTATACAGTCCAGATGTGCAATATTCAGATTTGCACCTGTGAAAGGACATCAAATAATCCACAGACTCGAATACATTGCTGAAGCAGAAAATTTAAACATAAATACAAGTGCAATTGAGAGCATTGTTTATTTTGCTGAAGGTGATATGAGAAGAGCTGTAAACATATTACAAGCATCTGCATCTATGGATGAAGAAATCACTGAAGAAAGTATACACGATGTTGTTTCAAAAGCTAAACCTAAAGACGTTAGAAAGATCGTAAATAAAGCATTAGACGGCGATTTCCTTGGTGCAAGGGAACTCTTGAGGGAAGTTATGGTTGTCCAAGGTACTAGTGGAGAAGACATGGTTACTCAGATATATCAAGAAGTATCAAGAATGGCTTTGGAAGACTCTATAAGGGAAGATATTTATATACAACTAATTGAAAGCATTGGAGAGACAGACTACCGGATAAGAGAAGGATCAAATCCTAGAATCCAACTTGAAGCCCTTTTAACCAAATTTTTAATAAATGCAAAGGCAGATTAAATGTTGTGGACAGAAAAATATGGTCCTAAGAGCTTNNGAGTATATAGAACTCAATGCAAGTGATAAGAGATCCTACGACATTATTAATAACACAATAGGTGAGGCTTCAGCATCTAAATCTCTTTACGGTGATGGACTCAAACTTATTATAATGGACGAAGTGGATGGAATTCATGGTACTGAAGACAGGGGCGGTACAAGAGCTATAAGCAAAATCATTAAAGAAGGACACCATCCTCTGATCATGATGGCTAACGATCCCTACAGCAAACGATTGAAAAGCCTTAAACCAAAATGTAACACATTAATTCTACGTAAAGTACATACTAATTCTATAGTATCTCTACTTAAAAAAATATGTGTCAAAGAAGGCGTTGAATTTGAGGAACACGTAATTAGGAATCTTGCTAAAAGATCCAATGGCGATTTAAGGTCTGCTATTAACGATCTTGAGGTAATTGCACGTGGAAAGGAAAAGATCACCTCTGAAGACCTGGAATTTTTGTCAAAAAAAGATGATATAGTTAATATATTTGACTCTGTCAGGACAGTTCTTAAGAGTAAAAATCCTAGAAGAATAAAGGATGCAATGAAGGTAGATGCAGAACCATCATTCATACTTGAGCTTATTGCTGAAAACATTCCAAAAGAATATGAAAAGGTTAATGAACTCCAAAAAGCCTATGAAATGATTTCATTAGCCGATATTTACCTTGGAAGGGCATTTAATACACGTGTATACACTTACTGGAAGTACACATACGAACTGATGAGTCTAGGTGTGGCACTTTCAAAGGATGAAACTTACAGGAAATTTTCAAAATTCACAAACTCTTCTATTTTTTCAATGCTCTCTAAAAGCCGAAGTAAAAGGGATTTGAAGGATAGGGTAGCTGAGAAGATGGGTGAACAACTTCACTCATCAAAGAAAGTTGTGAAAGAACAGTTCCCATACATGGAGATCATGTTCCAAAATGATGAGACAGCCTATGACCTGGCAACCTACTATGGATTATCAGACGACGAGGTAAAACTATTCAGATCGAGAAAGATCAAAGTTAAAAAACCCAAACCTAAAAAATCAGCACCTGCAGAGCTAACATCTGACAAAGGTTTAAATTTATTGAAAACTAAAACCAAGAAAAAATCTGCTTCAAAATTAAATGTTAAAAAACAAATAAAAGAAGACAAACAAGATTCAGAATCGGATAAAAAAGTGAATGAAAATAAAAAGAAAAATAAAGGAGCTGTAAATAAAAAATTATCCAACAAATCACCGAAAAAAACTTCAGATAAAAATGAAAAATCCAATGATAACAGTGAACAGGATAAATCACAGACTTCGCTATTCAATTTTTAAATAAATATATTCCTTTTTTTATATCTGATGACCTTTTTTTACTTTTATTCATCATACACACACTCATTAACAACGTATAATGCCGATTTGAGCATGTTCTCACGAACATCAGGAATGAATCCCTCAAAAAATTCCATTAGATCAACTGCATAACTCTCATTTATGGTGTATTTATACTCATAATCCAGTTTTCCTAACCATGAAATTATCCATGACCTAGGTACGTTTAATAGGGGATAAATTAAATTGAGATTATTTTTAGCGTCATATCTATTTTTCAAGCTAAAAACTTCGATTTTTTCACCGTTTAAGATGTTTCCTAATATATTTTCAACTTCATTATCTAATGTTAAAGGTAATGCTATGGAATCAACATCAAATTTTGAGCCATCTTCTATCAAACTACCATAATATAGTTTAATACCATATTTTCGGGTGTAAGGTTCCATAATTACATCTAGGATAAATTTTGAACATTTATCATCATCATATATGAAAATCTTTTCTCCAGGTTTTAATGTGTTTGCAAGAATCCTAGAAGCCCTTGTACATATCCTCTGGAAAATTTTTGACTTGATTATTGAATAATTTGGAAATTTTTTAATAAAAGTTTCTTGTCTCTTATTTGAAAATCTTGAAAATCTTTGGTTGTTTACAAAAATATGCCTACCCACTATACTAACAAATCGGGTATCCACTCCTATTATCTGTAGGAATTTGGCTAATTCTTTATTTATTGGTTCAGATTTCATATTAAACACATTAAAGTATATATCTTTATTCAATCATTCATTTGATTTCATGTAACAATATTGTATCTAAATTCAAACCTTAACTAAATTTATATTTTTTTTATAAATAATTTCAATGTTCTTTAAATAATTTTATTCAAAAAAAAAAAAATCAAAATAAGTAAATATTCATAAAATTTATTTCGTGGTTAAATTAAATTTTAGTCTCATTAGTACAGTTGATACTGTTGTTTAAAGTCAGCAATAAAACCAGAAGACTAATGAACGATGATTATTAAAATTGGAAGTTCAATAACTTGTTGATGTCTATTTGACTCTCATATTTTTCAAACTTACATTACCAAACTTATACATTTGAAACCAAGTTTACAACAGAATAATTAGATTTGACAGTGCAATTATAATATAAATATAATATCAACTTTAATTCACAATCAATTTATATTTAAAATAATCTGGTTAATCCAACTTATTCATAATTATACCCAAAATCATTAGATTTATTTGGGGAAAAACTTTTTTAATGATGTTCACTAACTAATTTTCATGATAGGAATAATTGAAACCTTAAGTAATACAGCAATTTATCTCATTCAAACCTTTGGTTACTGGGGAGTTTTTATTGCAATGACACTTGAAAGTGCATGCATACCATTCCCAAGTGAGATCACAATGCCATTTGCAGGGTTTGTGGTATGGCAGGGAACAACCAATATGACAATATTAGGAATAACCCTAGTAGCTACTGTTGCCAACTTATTTGGATCATTAATAGCTTACGGTGTTGGTTCAGTAGGCGGAAGACCTTTACTTGAAAAATATGGTAAATATATTCTTATAACACATAGTAAACTAGATCTTGCAGATAATTGGTTTGAAAAGTATGGATATGAAGCAGTTCTCATAAGCAGACTTCTACCGATAATTAGAACATTCATATCTTTACCTGCCGGTATTGCACATATGGACATTAAAAAATTTGTTATTTACACATTCCTTGGTTCTCTTCCTTGGTGTTTTGCATTGGGATATCTAGGATTTCTATTGGGCCCACAATGGGAAGTGATCAGAAATTATTTCCACATATTGGATATAATTGTTGGAATTGGAATTGTAGTATTTATTGTTTATTTAATTTACAAATACAAGTATAAAGCTAATAAAAAATGATATCAGAAATATATATTATACTGATATTCAGAATATTTCCACTCTTATGTTTAAAAAAAATTTAAATAATTAAACATAATTTCTTTTTTTAAATAAATATTATGTTAAAAAAATAGTTATTTATAAAGGTTGTTTCATATGATCATTGAAATAGGATAATTAGGAGATGTTTAAATGGCAATGGCAAATACTTTTTCACTAAAATTGAGGCTCTTTCTGGCCACAGTTTTATTATTCGGAATTCTTTACGTCATAATAATGCTTATAAGTACTTACTTTGGGTTTGGAACACCTTTAATCTTCGCTTCCCTAGGTATCTTAATAGTCTTTGGACAGTATCTGTTAGGACCAAAGATGGTTGAGATGATGATGCACGTAAACTACGTGACAGAACATGAAGCACCAAATTTACATGCTATAGTTGAAGATTTAGCTATGAAAGCAGGAATACCAAAACCTAGAGTAGGAGTTGCTGAAATTAACATACCAAATGCATTTGCTTTTGGTAGGAGCAAAGGAGACGCAAGAATCTGTGTAACTAGAGGTATTTTAAAACTTCTTGATAAGGAAGAACTTGAAGCAGTTTTAGGGCATGAAATGTCCCATGTAAAGCACAACGACATGGCTGTCATGACATTAATAAGCGTTGTTCCATTAATATGTTACTACATATTCATAAGTACATTATTTGGTAGAAACAACAACGGAGGAGGGGCAATCGTAGGAATTGCTGCACTCGGTGCTTATCTGGTAGGACAACTTCTAGTTTTATTTGTTTCACGTTCAAGGGAATACTATGCAGACCAAGGAAGTGTTGAACTTGGAGGTAAACCTCATAAATTAGCAAGTGCACTATATAAACTAGTTTATGGATCTGCTACTGCAAACAAAGATGAAGTTAAAGAAGTTGAAGGATTGAAAGCTTTCTTTGTAAATGATATTTCCGATGCAGGAAATGAAATAAACGATCTTCAACAGTTAGACGTTAACATGGATGGAGTTATTAGCGAAGAAGAACTTTCAAGGCTCAGATATTCTGACACCAATATAGGGATAGGCCAGAGTTTAATGGAACTGTTATCAACCCATCCAAATATAGTTAAAAGAGTTAAAAGATTGTCTGAACTAGCTTAATTCTGACAACATTTTTTTTAAATATAATAAAACAAGATATGGGTAGCATATAATTTGATAAAAAGAAGTTATTTTAAATATATTCATCTATTACTTCTTGAACCCTCCCTATCTGCCCATCTTGTAGTCTTACTTTAATTCCATGTGGATGAAAAGGTTTTTTAGTTAAAAAATCTTTAACTATTCCTTTAGTCCTTTTTCCACTTCTCTGATCTTTTTTGAGGATTATATAAACTTCTGATCCTATTTGTATATTCTTTCTGTTTTGTCCGTTCATTCAACCATATCCTAACTTATAAAATTATTTGAATTAAAAAGTATTCAGATTAAAAAAAATGTAATAGAACCTAAAAAATAGTCAATAAACCATTACAACACCAATAACATTGTTTCTTGGAAGCCAAGTGTTTAATGATGATTTTTGTTCTTTAATTGATTTTTACTGTACCGTTTGGCAGTGTTGTTTTATGATTAACTGTTTCAACATTTTTATTGTCGCTAGTTAAATAAACTTGGTTAACCTCAATCATTGAAAGCCTTTTTACTATTAAACCATAGGTTGGATGTATCTACAACAATAATCTCCAACCTTCAAATTATCGGTTTTAAGTACGATTATTTCATGACCATCTTTTAGTGTAGGAACCATAGATGTGCCATTTACTGTTGCAAATAAGGGTAACTCATCGATCCCATATTGTGATACGATCTTAACATTTGCGTTGTAATTGTATCTCGATGTTATATTACTCACATCTGATTTGATACTCTCATCTGTACTGTTCGGTGATGCAACATCTGCAATTGCATTTTTTTTAATTTCTTGCATCATTTCCTGTGATTTGGGACCGTACAATTTAGTTTCATTTGTTACGTAGGTATTTGTACCGTTTGTATTAATAACTAAGTTAATTTTATTTGTGCCAAAACCTGAGTACATTACAGATGCTGCCACGATTATCAATACCGGAAGTAATCCAAAAATTATCCAATTAGATAATCTCATTACCTCACCATTATCTTACAATTTTATCTAAAAAATTTTTAGTTGTGTGGATGTCTAGCTGCCCGGGTGCAGATATAGTATCAATAGAAGCAAATGTGATGGGAGACCCGAAAAGTGGTGCCACAACACGTGTATATCGTCCTAAATCACCCATAGAAATACCAATTGTTTTTTTAACTTGTGATAAGACATTTAAAACAATTAAGGTATCTGAAATGTTTCTTGGCATTACAGCAAATTTAGCTATATCTCCAAGTTTTCTTTCTTGATTTACTACTTTTAAAAGAACATCTACGGACGGGGTCTTTTCAAAATTATGATAAGAAATAATTGTTGATTTTGAAGCTTTAACTATTTTATTCAAGTATTCTTCATCGGTTTGAAGTTCTATATCAATTATATCAGCATGTTTAGCTGCTGCCAGTAAAATATCAGTCCTTTCCGCCTCAGAACCTTTAAATAATCCCCCTTCTTCAATCATTCTGTTGGTTGCTATCAAAGGATAGTTAACATCCTTAATTATATTGGAAACCTCATCAGGATTGGGATGATCCATTGCATCAATACGAAGTTCAATTAAGTCAGCACCTGCATTTATAGACTTTTTAGCAGCTTCAAGTATAGATTCATAATTTTTTTCAAAAATTGGGACACATATCATTGTTTTATCGTACAATTCACATCACAACTCCATATTATCCTATTTCACCATTTCAGTTATAGGATTTGGGTTTTAAGGTTTTACATAATATATTTTGGAGTTAATTATAATTAATAATATGCAACATGATAAATTCCATTAAAATACAAGGATTAAGTTACAAAAATCTATAAAAACAAGTTGCCCCAATATAGCCCTATACCGATTAGAATGAATTATAAGAAATATAAAAACGATTGATAATTATTAATAGGATCATAGATTATTTCATTTAATAAAAATGGTTGTATGATATGTGATGTATGTCAACCTTATTATACATCAATTTCATAAAACAAACTTGAATGGAAGGGTGATCAATTGAAATTAACATCTATTGGTGCAGACGTTTCAAATAACGACGTTTCATGCAGCCAAAATATGATAAACAACATTGAAAAGGCTATACCTAAACTCTTAGATATTGGTGCAAATAAAGCAGCTTTAACAAATATTACCGGCGACGACCTAGTTATAAGTGCATTTGTTCCAGATGATAAGCTTGAAGTTATTAATAAAGCTATAGTTGAGATTTTAAGGGAAAATGCCGAAGATATAGGAGATATTGCAGGTATTTCAGAAACACCTTACGGTGCAGGTGAAGGAATATCCTATGCAGAAGCTAAAATAAATCAAGATCTTTATCCTGATGCTGTTATACTGGCCTTTGACACTTACGGAGGGGAACCCTTCATTAAGAATGTCGTGAAATCTTCAATAGATGCAGCAACCGGAATGGAGAATATTACAGATATTGGTGGCGGGATCAATGGAACGGTCAAAATACCTGGTGTAGGATATGTTTCAGACGAAACAGATGATCCGGTAGTGGTTGCAACCATTGAAGATATTGAAAGTGTAGGAGTAGTTGCAGGAGCCATGGTAGGAGCTGCACTTGGAAACAAAAATGTTTACCTTGTAAAGCGTGGCACACCATCTCATGTAATTCCTGGAAGTGTTATAATGTCTGTTTCTGCTTATATGAACGGTAACGTAATGGATCTTGCAGTTCCATTATCTCAAAGAATGAGAATTTTAGGATAGATAATCAATTCATAAAATTAATTAAAAATATTTTAATTGTGAATATAAAAAATTTAACAAAAATTTAGGGCGTGACAATATGATAATTCTTGATGAAAACACCAGATGTGTTGTGCAAGGAATCACAGGAAAACAGGGCTCCTTCCATACTGAACAAATGTTAAACTACAACACCAAAATAGTTGCAGGAACAAGTCCAGGAAAGGGTGGTCAAAAAATTGGTGAACTACCTATTTACAACTCCATTGAAGAAGCCAAAGAAGAACATGATATCAACGCATCAATAATATTTGTACCCGCACCCTTTGCTAAAGATGCAGCATTTGAAGCCATATCTCAACTAGATCTAGCAGTAATTATTACAGAACACATACCTGTACACGATACAATGGAGATAGTAGAGTATGCAAAAAGGGAAAAAACAACAATTATAGGCCCTAATACTCCCGGAATAATAAGTCCAGGAGTTGGAAAACTAGGAATAATGCCAACACACATATTCAATGAAGGAAATGTGGGAATTGTTTCAAGAAGTGGGACTTTAACATACGAGGTTGCAAATCAGGTAACTGATTCAGGAATGGGTCAGAGTACATGTATCGGAATAGGTGGCGATCCAGTTGTGGGGCTTGACTTTGCCGATGTACTTCAAAGGTTCGAAGACGATGACAACACTGCGGCCATGGTAATGATCGGGGAGATCGGTGGAAATGCAGAAGAAATAGCAGCAAAATTTATAAACAAAAATATCACCAAACCGGTTGTAGCATACATTGCAGGAGTAACAGCTCCCCCAGGTAAAAGGATGGGACATGCTGGTGCAATAATTGAGGGAAATAGTGGCACTGCTTCGAGTAAAATTGAAGCACTTGAAAATTCAGGCGTTTATGTGGCAGAAAGACCTTCAAAAATTGTAGATATGATCTGGGAACTTTTATAATATTTTTGAAATAACCCATTTCCTATCAAAATATGTAAATATTATTTAGAGATAACTTATTTTTAGAATACATGAATGAATTATTATACCCTTGAATTTCATTAAAATTTATAATTTATAAACTTTTTAAGTGAGTAAAATGGTAGAAAAAAAAGAAATCATAACAAAACTATTGAATGGAGAAATTAAACTTCATGAAATAGAGAAATACACAGAAACTATTGAAGAATCTGTGGATATACGTAGAAAATTTACTGAAACCGTATCAAACACAAATCTGGAACATCTATCCAAGTACTCACTTTCAATGGAAGAAGCACTAAAAAAAAATATAGAAAATCCTATTGGTGCTGTTCAAATACCTGTTGGAATAACAGGACCCCTTGAAGTACATGGAGAACACACTGATGGTGATTATTATATTCCACTTGCAACATCAGAAGGCGCCCTTCTTGCATCTGTAAACAGGGGATTTTCTGTTATAAAAGCATCAGGCGGTACTACAGCAAGAATAATTGATGATAAAATGACGAGAGCTCCTGTTATTAAGACAGAATCTGTTATAGAAGCCCTGAAAGTAAAGAATTGGATATTAAAACATTTCAAAGAACTTAAAGAAGCTGCAGAAAAAACTACAAGACACGGTAAACTTGTTAAAATAGATCCAATTGTTGTTGTTGGAAAATATGTTTATCCACGGTTTGTTTATACTACAGGAGATAGTATGGGCATGAATATGGTCACTATAGCAACAGAAAGTGCCCTGGAAATCTTAATTAAAGAAACATCAGCCCATGTGATTACCCTCAGTGGAAATCTATGTGTAGACAAAAAACCATCTGCATTGAACTTTATTGAAGGCCGTGGCAAAACCATAATTGCAGAAATTACCATTCCAAGGGAAGTAGTTGAAAAAAAACTTAAAACAACACCCGAAGCAATTGTAGAAGTTAATATCACGAAAAATTTAATAGGATCTGCAATTGCAGGAAGCATGGGTTTTAATGCACATTATGCCAATATGATAGGGGCCATATTCCTAGCAACAGGTCAAGATGGAGCCCATATTGTAGAAGGAAGCCTAGGAATTACAGTAGCTGAAGTAATCAATGGAGATCTCTACTTTTCAGTTACACTTCCTGATGTACCAATAGCTACCTTTGGAGGAGGCACCAGACTTGAAACTGCCAAGGAATGCTTAGATATCATGGGAGTTTATGGAACAGGTAAAGTTGGGAAATTTGCAGAGATCATTTCAGGAACTGTTTTAGCAGGTGAACTTTCATTGATGGGTGCACTAGCTGCAGGTCACCTAGCAAGGGCACATAAGGATCTCGGAAGGGGATGATTATTTTTTCTTGTTATTTAAAATAGAGCCATTATTTTTACAAAATATATATTTTTTGGTAATTAATAAAAATAAAAATTTAAGAATTTAGAATAACTATAATTTTGGGAGAATTTTTAATAATGAAACTATCTGAATTTATACAAGAATATCTGAAAATGAGCCGTTATATTGCTCTAGGAACACTTGACGGTATACTTGCAGTTATGGGAGTTACTCTAGCAGCAAGTGGAGTTGCCAGTGCAGGCGGATTAGACATTCCAAACTATGTAATTGGTCTTACAGGCCTTAGTGGTGGTATTGCACTTTCATTATCAAATGCTTTTGGATCATTTATAGGTGAGAGAGCCGAAGAAGCACGTAATCTAAGGGAACTTGAACAAAAGATGGTAATTCAAGAAGGGACCCTTGATGATACCCTGATACACAGACAGGCTAAAAAAAGAGTTTATATGAGTATGTTTGTACATGGTTTTTCAAGTTTTATTGGTTCATTTGTGCCAGTTTTGCCTTTTATTTTACTCCCAAATAGAACCACCGCAACATTGACTACAATAACTCTCTGTTTCTTTGCTCTTGTGATTTTAGGTGTTTACTTAGGGAAGGTATCAAGAAAAAGTCTTGTGAAAACTAGTATTGAAATTGTATTAATAGGGGTTCTTATTGGGGTTGTAAGTTTCTTGATAAGTGGTGGACATTAGAAATAAATTTTTTTATTTTCAAAATATTTTGATTAATATTAAATTTCAGACCTCCAGATCAACGTTGTAAACATTTTCAACATTAGTAACATGGATTTTATAGGCATCTTTTTCATCTAATAGACCTTGCCTTATAAGTTCATGTGTACGTCTTGGAACTGTTTTTGGACCTAATACTGCTCCAGGACGTGTTTTATCATCAAGGTAATCAGTTTCCATCAAAAAATTTTTCCCCTTTTGTAGCCCCTCCTTTACAACATCTTTAGTTGCTATTAAAGAAGGAGTAAGCCCATGATTTTCAGTTTTTAGAACATATGCTCCTGAAAAATGTTTTATAACTTTGTTTCTTGGAATTTTAACTTTATCTGCCATTTCAGCAAATTCTAAAAATTGTTCTGAGCCTGCTGTTTCTGTGTGAAGTTGAACTGGACATCCTGCATCCTTTGCAAGTTCCATGGCGTAGATTATAAGTCTGTTGTGAGCCTCTAATTCTTGAGGAGATACTTCATAGTGAGGCCTTCCAACTTCCCCAATAGCTACTGCTTTCCCTTCTAAAACTAGTTTCTGAGCTGTTTTAAGTGCTTTTTGCATCAATAACTCAGCGGCGTCAACATCCATACCTGCTTTGACTCTGCGGGAGAGTTCTGCAGGGTGTGCACCTACCACAGCAAAGGATTTAACATCTGTTTTCTTGTTTATATCTTCTACATGTTCTATTACTAGTTCCATTGCATCCTGAAAAGTACAGTTCTCATTTACGGTCCAGGTAGGTTTGTTTGGAACTATCATGCAACTACCACCAGCTCTGTGGAATTTATTAGCAACATCAATTGGCCCCTCACCATTTAAAGGATCTACATGTATATGGTTGTCTGTTACAGGAATATTATTCATGGAACTCTCTCCAATTCATTTTTTTTTCAATTAAGTAATTTTTTGATTAGAATTCATATTAGAATTTTTCCAAACTCATCTCTTTCAAAAGTGCATTTTGGAAAATTTCTATTGGTGGTTCTATTCCAGTCCATATTCTAAACGATTCAATGCCTTGATACATTAGCATTTTAATGCCTGAGATAGTTTTCGCACCTGCCTTTTCAGCTTCCATTATAAGTCCAGTTTTAAGTGGGTTGTAAACTATATCATTAACTATTAACTCTTTATGCATCATATCTGCTGTTATTAATGGTTTATGGTTTATATTAGGGTACATCCCAATTGGAGTGGTGTTTATTAGGATATCTGTATCTTCTAGTTCTTTTTTTAGATCAGAGCCTAGATCTGTTATTATAACTTCTTGATCAAGTTTTTCAACTAGATCATCCTTGAGTTCTTGTGCCTTTTCTATGGTCCTGTTTGAAATGACAAGATTTTCAGCCTCACTAAGGAGTAATTGGAATGAAATTGCTCTTGCAGCCCCCCCTGCACCTAAAACCATAATCTTCTTTTCCTTTACTGGTGTAAATTCCTCAATTGCCCTTATTGCACCAATACCATCCGTATTATGACCTACTGCACCATTTTCACCGAATTCAATCGTGTTGACTGCACCTATTAGTCCTGCAGCGATGTCAAGATAATCTAAATATTTGATTACCTCAGTTTTATGGGGTATTGTAATGTTTAATCCCCTAATTCCCATTGCACGGGCCCCATTTATGGCATCTTCAAGTTCCTCGGTTTTCACATTAAAAGGTACATAGATATGATCCAAACCCACACTGTCAAATGCTGCATTATGCATTCCAGGTGATAATGAATGCTCTACCGGGTCGCCAATGATCCCAAAAACACTTGTTTTACCTGTTATCATTTAAATTTACTTCCTAAATTTGGTTTATTCCTAATTCATCAAATTTTATGTATAATCCTATTTGAATAGTATTTAACATCATGCCCTATTAATTATCCCATGATAATTTTAACCACTTCAAGGACTGCTTTTCCAAGTTTCAGATGTTCACCCACATCCGGATGTACACCGTCCAGTTGACTGGTTACAATTATCTTGGAAGTATCAAGAAACTCACAATTATAGTCTCTGGCTATCTGTGCGTAATAATCTGGTAGATCATATGATTTATAATATGAATCTTCGAATTCATAAGGGAAACTGTTCAACTTTTTAATATATGGTGGCACCATTAGAAGAATTTTGGGGGCTAATCCTCCGGGGCCTGATGCACTCGTCTTTATAGTATCTACTAAAATCCTTATTCCATGAGCAATTTCTGTTGCAGATAATCCAAATCTTTTTTTGAGATCATTAGTTCCCAAAAGTAAAATGCACATATCAATGGGCTTATGGCTTTCAAGACAAGGAATTAAATATTTTAAACCATTTTTATAACTGTTGTTAAACGGATCATCTCTTATTGTGGTTCTACCATTTAATCCTTCTTCTATGACTTTGTAACCTTCTCCCAATCCATTATCTAGCACTCCAGGCCATCGTTCATCAAATGTCATTCTATTCTGGTTGGCCGGGTTGTAACCCCATGTAATTGAGTCGCCGTAGCAAAGAATAATTTTCCGGGTCATAGGATTATAGTTTATTCTTAATTGTAATTAATATTTGGTGGATTCCAAATATGGTTTTCATCATAAAATTTATTTAATATGATGCATAATATTGTATTAGGGTGAAATAAGATGAAGTAGCAATTTAAAAAAACTGAATCATAAAAAAAAGATTTGATTTTTTAATTTTAAATTGCGTAAAAAAATATTTAATGAGAGGTTGAAAACATGTGGGGAAGAAAAGAACATATGATGGGTGGAATGAGTATGATGAGCGAAAAAATGATGGAAGGAATGAGTAAAGAAGATATGATGATGTTATATGCTATGAAAATTGATAAGAAGATAGCTATGACCGAAGTTAAATTGGATTACTTGAAAAAAATGCGAGAAATGCTTAAGAAAAAAATGTAAATTTTTTTAATGCGCTGATAACTCTATAAAAGTTATTAGCATCTTACTTTTTTTTAATTTTTTAATTGAATTATTATTTCAATATTTTCAAAATATCTATATGTTCTTCTAATTTTTAAAATATTAGTTCACTAAGAATATTAACGAGGTTGTCAAGTTAATGGGTGTTGGGACTTGCGAAAAAAAATTTCAATAAACCCGTAAATTTAGATATAATGACTCATAATTAATTTTTAAGACCGATAAGAATAAATATGAACGAGAGTAGATATATTAGTATGACCAATACAATAACATCTACTCTCAGTTCTTCTATAGGTTTTATACAACTTAAACTTACCGATTATGGTCAAAAGGAAATTGATTTTGATAAGATTATAAATCAAAGATTTAAAAACGTTGAAATACCTCCAAATATCTATCAAAGATTGGAATTGCTTGAAAATAATCATATGGATAATTTAAATCCTATTTGTCCACATTGCCAATCAAAAAAGATAAATAAGCAAGAATATAGTAAAAGGCAACTGATTCTACCTAATCAGAATCCAATAACGGTTTATTTAAGAAGATACCTATGTAAATCTTGCAATAAAAAATTCACAACATCATTGAAATCGATTATAAAGCCCGGATACAGATATCCATCAATGTTCAAGGAAAAAATTATTGAATTATTCCAAACAGGATATAGATCGTTACGCAATGCTTCTGAAGACTTGTCAAATTTCTTTGCAGTCAAAATATCATACCAAACAATTCACAACTGGGTACAGACAACAACTAAAAACCATATATCAAACATACAAGCAGATTATTCCGGATATTACTGCTATGA
>PLXT01000083.1 GCA_003151535.1 Methanobacterium sp. | reverse complement strand
TAATATATATGGGCAGGGAGAATGTTCAATCAATTTATAACCAAAATATCTCTTTGTTTTTTGTGTTTATGAAATTTTGAATAAAATCCCCCTCCCTGCCCTTTACCTTCTAATTTTAAAAAAGAGAATTTTATTTCTTTTTAGAAGGTCTTCCAACTTTCTTTTTCACTGCTGATTTGTCTTCAAGCTGTGAAGATTCGATTAAACCCCACGTAGAATATGTTACAACCGTAGCGTCGTCTAATGTTTCTGAAGTGGTTGTTTGTTCTTGATAAGTGTCTGGATCTATATAAATATCTGCCATAATTTTTACCCCCTTAGAAATTAGTATTTTCAGGTATTAAGACATATTGAATCGTATAAGTACGACTACCTGTCTGACTTGCATTCGTATTGTTACCGTACTGTATCAAGAATGGATTTAAATTGTCAAACAGTCTTTCTTTTATACTTGCAATAAAACCAGCTTCAGTTGTAGGGAATGTCATTACACTTGGACTATAAAGTAACAATTCTTTTATATCTAACTCTTGATTATAATTAGCCGTTCCCGCTGCACTTGTAATAACTACTCCGGTTGTACCAACAGCCCCAGTTAATCTAAAGTAATGTGTTCCACTAGACCTCCAACAGCGGGAGCTGAAAGAGTTAATCCGTTTATTTCCATTAAATACCCTGTAGGGGGTGTTATTGTTACATTTTCTAAATTTCCAGCTGTTATCGTAATAGTTGTCGTTTGGTTACTGTAAGCCATTTTCATATTTGGACTAACAGTTAAATTTGTAGTTATTAGCATCTTAAAATCCCCCTTGTAAAATTAATTGAATACTGTTTAAAATAGGATTATTCCCTGAAACTTGTGTTAATGTAATGGCAAAATCAATATATTCAAGAGCCAGTGGTTCAGCTGATAAATCCTTAGGATTCGCGATATTGGTATCAATTACACTTCCATCGCTTACTCTTTTAATTGTACATGTTATTGTTCCAGTTCCACTAGATTTAACCCAACTAATATTATTCCATGATTTAAATGGTTCTATATTGGGATATATACAGAATGTAGCCGTTCCGGTTGTGTTTCCAGCTATTAATTGTATTGTGTTACTTGTAATTTGTGTATTAACAAGTGTAAGGTTTGTAAGCATAAATCCTGCTTTTAAAAACTGCAAATTACTATCCCTTCATGCCCTACGGCATAAGTGGCATTTTCACAGGAGTGGCAATGGTTTTCTTCGCTTATTTAGGATTTGATGCCGTTGCATCGGCAGCTGAAGAGACCAAAGACCCTGGAAGAACTATTCCAATAGGAATTATTGGATCACTCATAATAAGTTCAATTCTTTACATTGCAGTAGCAGCCATAATGACAGGAATGGTACCCTTCAATTTACTGAACAATGCTTCTCCAGTTGCATTTGAACTACAATATGTTGGTGTTAAATGGGCATTTACCGTTATCACAATAGGTGCAATAGCCGGCCTCACAACTGTGGTGCTGGTTAACATGTTCAGCAAAGCCCGTATCATATTTGCAATGAGCAGGGATGGTTTACTTCCTAAAATATTTTCCATTGTAAATCAAGACTGTAAAGCTCCAGTTGCAAGTATTGTACTTGTAGGTGGAATGGCAGCCTTGATTGCAGCATTCTTCTCCTTGGACAGTATCTTTGAACTGGTTAATGTCGGGGCACTATCAGCATTTATATTCCTTGCCCTCTCGGTTATAATACTTCGAAGACAACAACCAGACATGGAAAGAGCATTTAAATGCCCATTAGTACCTGCAATACCAATATTATCAATAGTATTTTGTTTAGCTTTAATATCACAGCTTAAAGTACATATTATCCAGATATTTATTGTCTGGTTGGTATTAGGCATTATTGTTTACTTTTCATACGGAGAATACCATGGAATGTTCAGACCCGAAGATAGTTTAGAAACAGATATGGGAGGATTTGAACCGCCTATTGAAACCCCGCTATCCAAGTAGGTTTACTAAATTCCATTCTAACTTTTTTTATGATCGAATATATTGCACATCCAGAAAATATTGATAAGAGTCTTAAAAGATCTATTGGCCCTACTGGACTCATATTATTAGGATTAGGAAGTATTATAGGTGCAGGAATATTCATCGTAACTGGAGTTACTGCAGCTAATTATTCAGGACCAGCACTCTTAATATCATTCATAATATCTGCTGTTGCATGTACATTCACAGCACTCTGCTATGCTGAATTTGCATCCATGATACCCATCGCAGGCAGTGTTTATACCTATACCTATGTTACACTAGGAGAGATATGGGCATGGATGATTGGATGGGTCCTCATATTTGAATATTTAATATCCGCATCGGCTGTGGCAGTTGGATGGTCATCATATACTGTTGGACTACTCGGTTCAGCTGGAATAAACCTACCAGCATATTTAACCGGTTCTATGGCAGTTGGAGGATTTATAAATCTGCCAGCAGTTGTAATAATAGGATTATTGACTGGAGTGTTAATCCTCGGAGCAAAGGAAAGTACACGTATAAATACAGCCATTGTAATAGCAAATATTGCAGTTATAATTATTTTTATAGTTGTTGGGATGAAATTTATAAATCCCACTAACTACACACCATTCACACCATTCACACCATTTGGTATAGCTGGGGTGTTCCAGGGTGCTGCAATGGTATTTTTTGCTTATATATGTTTTGATGCTGTTTCAACTGCAGCCGAAGAAACCAAGGATCCACAGAAGAATCTGCCCAAGGGAATTAGTGGATCACTCATTATAAGTTCAATACTCTACATTGTTGTTGCAGGTGTTCTTACAGGCATGGTACCATATTACCTTTTAAATAACGGTGCTCCTGTAGCATTTGCATTAAAATATGTTGGTTCCAGTTGGATTGCTTCAATAGTGTCTATTGGAGCGTTATGTGGGATAACATCCGTACTTTTAACCAGTCTTTTTGGACAGACCCGAATATTCTTTGCCATGAGCCGTGATGGACTCCTGCCTGGAATATTTTCAAGGGTTCACTCAACTTACAAATCTCCTTTAACAAGTATAATCCTCGTGGGTACAGTCGCAGCACTTATAGCTGCCTTTATCCCCCTTGCACTCATAATAGAACTTGTGAATATTGGAACATTATCCGCTTTCATCTTCCTTGCAATATCTGTTATTGTTCTTAGAAGGTCACAACCAGATATTCCACGTGGATTTAAATGTCCTCTGGTACCCATCATCCCCTTAATTTCAATAATTTCATGTTTATTTTTAATAACTCAACTATCATCTACAACTCTTCAGAGATTTGCTATTAGCCTAATAATTGGGGTGTCAGTATACTTTCTATATGGAATGCGTAAGAGTAAACTGAACAACAGTGAGGGTGATGATCTAAATGGGGTTAACTTGATTGCCACAGATACACTGATTGAAACTGAATTGGAATAGTTCATTAAAAAAAAATATATGCCCTTTTTTATGCTAAAGAAAATAGTTATAAAAAGATTAATGATTTATTATGGGTTTAAAGTTAAATTTCAGGGATATGTAGAATTCCCTGAAACATTTGTTGATTAATAAATATTTAAAAATTAGGTTTATCAAGTTCAAGACATATTTCATCGCCTTTAGGATATATTGAAGCTTCTCCACCGTACTTATCAATAAATTGAAGTGCAATCTTACTGAGTATCTCAGAAACATCCTCATTATCAGATGACTTCTGTCCTCGTGAAGCTGAGATGTACATCTTACTGGATCCTATATCGATTGAAGTGTCAACTTCGTCTAGGTAAGATCCTAATATGGCTTTTTTAAAGGAATCCTCATTTTCACCGATAAAACTGGTTACATCACGATAAACATCTTCATAATCAAGCATTTCTTCTTTTTCAGATTTCTTCCTATAAATTGCCATCTCAATATTGGCTTTAAGTTCTTTTTCCTTGTAGGGTTTGAGTATGTATCCGTAGGGTTCTGTTGTTGCTGCACGTTTAAGAATTTCATCGTCGGCATAGGCTGTTAGGTATATGACTGGAATTGATTCTGTTTTATTTAATACAGCAGCAGTTTCTATTCCATCAATATCCCCCTTAATCACTATATCCATCAATATAAGATCTGGTTTATTAGCACTAACCTTATTGAATGTTTCATTACCAAAGGCAGCAATATCAGTAACACTGTATCCTAAATTTTCTAATTTCTTTTTTAGGCCCAATGCAAGGATACTTTCATCCTCAACTATTAGGATCTTGATTTTTTCCATTTTAACACCAGCCATGATTAATTATAATTCACGTTTTGGAGTTACAAGTTCCAGGCAAACCTTATCACCTTTACGGTACATGGTAACAGTTGCACCGTATACCTTTATAAAGAATTCAACGACCTTGGCAAGTACAGGAAATGATTCTTTACTGCTTTTGATACATAGGTATGTTTTTTTAATTCCAACGTCCAGTGTAAAATCTTCCAATTCTTCGATTGTTCTTGATCCGATGATTGTTTCCCTTATGTGTTTTTCTTTTTCTTGTAGGAATTTATCAACTTCCTGTGATATTCATTCAAGATCAAGGTCATCCCTGTTATTTTGATCGTTAGAGTAATCTTTTACCATATTATCACCTTTCATCCTCGAATAATTGGTCTTCATCCAGTAATTTGATTCTCTCACGTTGGCACCAATCAAATATGGCTTCAGTTGCCCCTCTAGATATTTTACCCTGTTTTTCCCCATATTTAAGTCTTACAAGTCTTCTAAAAGCAATTTCAAGTTCGTCAGATATGCAGATTGTAACGCAGCCCATATAATACCTCTTTTTAATTCGTTTTATTTAAATATAAATTGATTATGAAATTAGTAGTTTATAATGTTAATGTAAAAATTTTAAATTGAAATGGAAAAATTATTACTATCCAAGATTATGTTGATAAATTAAGTTTTAAAATACTCTAAAACAGTATAAATTGATTGGGTTCTATTAGCAGAATGGGAATAAAACAATCAACATGAAATCAATCAATGGTGTAATCTAATTTATATTAAATATTTTTATTGAAGTCTATCAAATATTACAACTGGATCTATGATTTTAATACTCTTTTCCATCTCTCTAATCTTGGTTATGTCCTGGATAACTCCATCGTAGTATTTAATATTATCTGAGTCATCTTTGATAACAAAAGCTGATACTGATGCTGTAAATGGTGTTCCGTCCTTTTTCTTGAACTTAATCTCCCGGTTTTCTACCCGTCCATATTTAATGATATCACAATCAAATTTTATCTTGTCTTCCCTGTCCTGATATAGATATGAAGCTTTAATTGCAAAAATTTCACTCTTTTTGTATCCAAACATCTCTAAAAGTGCAGGATTAGCATTTACAAATTTACTTTGGTGACCTATCTTGCTTCTGAAAACACCCACGCTCACATTTTCAAAAAGGTTTTTATAATTCTTTTCGGCCTTTTTTCGGCGGGTTATGTCGATAGCTATGCCTGCAATACGTTGTATTCTATTTTTATCATTTTTAAGTGGGATTGCTTTGCCCCAAATCCATCTTATACTTCCATCGGGTCTTTTTATCCTGTATTCAATTCCATTTTTTCCATTGGACTGGACTTCGTGGGGTGTTCTAAAAATAGTATCAATCACCTGTTTTCGATCTTCTGGATGGATCGATTCAATCCATGATCTTGGATTGTCAAACAGGCTTTCCCTGCTACATCCCCACACCTTTTGGTATGCTGGACTTATGTACAGTAGCTGGCTCATCTTAGGATCTATTATCCAGAATACTTCCTGAATATTTTCGGTCATCTGTCTGAATTTCTCTTCACTGCTTTTAAGTTCGTATTCAACAAGTTTACGTTCGGTTATATCTCGTATTATGGATGTTGTAAACCTATCTCCTCCAACTTCCCATGCAGTTATTGATATCTCAATTGGGAATTCGCTTCCATCTTTACGACGACCGTATGATTCGAATAATTTACCTGAAAGCATGTGTCTTCCAGTTAATTTGAATTGTACTTGATTTCTCTTGAATTCATCCTTGTAGCGGCCAGGCATAAGCATATTAACCGATTGGCCGAATATGTCGTTTTCATTGTACCCAAATATTCTCTGGAGACTATCGTTACAGAATACTATATTACCATCTAAGTCTGTGATTATAATAGCATCAACAGCTGAGCTTGCAACTGTTCTGAATCTTTCTTCACTCTGTTGCAATGCATTTTCAGCTATTTTTCTTTCGGTTATATCATTTACTGTCATTAAATATTCTTTATTTTCAAGTAGAACCGGTACAAAATCCACTATTTTTTTCTCACCATTTCTGGCTGTGACCTCATATGTTCTGGGCTTTTTTTCACCGGGTACTGCATTTTTAAAGTCATTTTTCCATGTTAATATTGCTTCATGCCTTTTTTCAGGGTCTATAAATGCTCTTTTAAACCACTCTTTACCATTTGGAATTTCTTCTAAATGGTAACCAAAGAGTTCTCTGAACTTGGGATTTATATATTTATAATCTCCATTTTTAGCAATTAACACCATTCCAAAGGGTGCATTCTCACTAAGACCCATAAATCTGTTTTTTTCCTCGTGTAATGCTTTTTTTGCATGTTTAATGTTACTGATGTCCCTACCTTCAGGAACCAAATACTTAACATTTCCATTGGAATCATAAACAGGGTGCATACTGAAATCTATCCATATTAAACCATGTAAGGAGTTTATCTGAATTTCGTGTGACAGTGATTTGCCTGTTGCACACAGCTCAATATCTTCCCTTAAAGATGATTTAACCTCTTCAGAATAATCCCACCAAGGAGTTTCATAAAATATAACACCCTCCATATCTTCTAATTTTTTCCCTATAAAATCTAGAGGTGTGTTATTAATAAATATTATTTCACCTGTAGGTTTTAAAACAGCTACAAATGAGTGTAGATCATTAAGAATTCCTGAAAAGAAGTTTTCCCTGTTTACAAGATCGAGTTCGATATTTTTATTTCTTGTTATGTCCCTTGCAATAAGTTGAACACTGGATATTAACCCATTAGAATCTGTTATTGGCTGTAATTTCGTGTTAAACCATCTTTCTTTATGGTTTATAATGGTTTTTTCTTCTATTACTAAACCTATGCCCGTTTCAATCACCTTTCTGATTGATTTCATCTGGGAATCTGCTTGTTCGGTTGGAAAAACATCCCCCATACTTTTGCCGTTAAAATCTCTTGGAACGCCTCCCAAATATTTGGCTCCGCTCTTATTGACCAGTAGAAATGTACCATCATTTTTAACTATTGCAATTGGATCATCTGCATTTTCTATTAGTAACTTGTATTTTCGTTCGCTATCATACAATGCCTTTTCCATTTGGTGTCTGTACATAGCCATTTCAATGGTTAGTTTCAGTTCCTTTGGATCTATTGGTTTTGCAATGTAGAAAAAGTTTTTAGGAAAATCAATCTTGTAGTCATCCCAAAAGGATGCCATGCATATGACCGGTACTTCAATAAAATTTTTAAAATTATTAAAAACTTCTATTCCATCATAATTATCTTTAAGTGGCAAATCAACTAAAATTAGGTCATATTTTAATAAATTTTCGATCAATATCAATTTATTTCCAAAACCCATAATTTTAACAGCATATTTCCATGACTTTAGCCATCTAATAATTTTAGTAGCCTCCATGGCATCGTCTGTTATAACCAGGATTTTGGAATTCTTCATTTTCTTACCATATGCGTATTGTTCTAATGTATTAACTATCATTTACTAAAAAATCGTGATCAAAAATTTTATACTTCAAACATTTTAATTTTAAAATGGAATTTTTATCAGAGATTTGGGTCTAATTATGGAAAAGCTATTTAATGTTTGTAACAGCTACGAGTATAATAAGTATAATTTAAAAATAACAGAAAGTTAGAAGATTATCTTATTTTAAGACATGCTATTATCATCTATGTCTTTTTAATTAATTTATTCTTAATTTAACCATTATTATAATGGATTTGGGATTAGATCGATCAAAATAAATTTTCATAGAATAGTAACCGATAAAGTATGTTCTTAGGGTATGATACTACTTTTAACGGTTTAAAAATCTGTAAATTGTTTGGTGGTGCCCATGAAGAAGATACTTTGGTGGCTTATAGCCGGTACAAAGGGAGGTATTAATAGGGCCCGGATAATAAATGAAATCCATAAAAGGCCTTATAACGCCAATCAACTGGCTGATAAATTAAAATTAGATTATAAAACAGTAAGACATCATATCAAAATTTTAGAAAATAACAATGTCATAACCTCCTCGGGAGAAAATTATGGTATGATGTATTTTCTTTCATCCTCGATGGAAGAAAATTATGAACTTTTCCAGCAGATATGGAAGGAAATTAAAGAAGATTAAAAGGTGATCACGTGCTCAATCAAACATTGCCAGGAAATGGAACTTTTATAGGAAACACCCCGGATGGTGATGGCAACTTTTTAGGCGATCCTATATTAGCTACGATAGCTGCCATTGTATGTGCTGCTAATATTGGACTTCTATTAATATTGCTGTTTACATATGTGACAAGTTACAGAAAATTAAAATCCCAGTTCACAATGGGTCTCGTTATATTTGCATCACTTTTAATAGTACAAAATATCATGTTCATGTTCTTCTTACTTGTAAGAGCAGGATTTCATGGACCTGGAATGGGCTTTCCAGTGTTAAGTATGAGTATATTTGAATTCGGTGCACTATTGGTTCTTTTAAAGACCACATGGATTTAAAATAACTTGGATGATGATTTAAAATTAATATTTAAATTATTTTAATCTAAGTTATTTTATTGTTTTCTAAGATAATTTTGGAAAAATAACTCCTCAAAAAAATAGCGATAACACCATCCAACTTTAAAAAAAGATTAAATTTAGGAAAATTTTTTTTTATTCAATATCTTTTTTAACCCAAGAATATCAATAAATCACTAAATGATTTGTTAAGCATTTCACTTACTAAATTTTCTTTTGGAAGGGTTTGAGTATTGGTTGTTGGTGGTGTATTTGTTGTACTTGAACTTTTTTGTACTGGCACTAAGTGCACATTCGAATGTCCGCTTTTACATTGTCCATCTATACTGAAATCTGCATCAGAGACTTTTGAAGTCCATTCACCTTCTGGGGTCCCTTTAGGATTCCATTCAAGTACTCCCCATTCATGAGAAAAAGGATCATAGTTTTCAAATGTTCCGGTCGTCCAGAAATAACCTCCACTAGCACTGTTATATCCTGTTGCTGTGACCGTGGTAGGTGTTATTTTAACATTGACAGCACTGGATGAATTTGTAACATTTGATGCACTGGAAATAGGTAAAGCAAAAATTAGACCGAATATAAATACCATAATTAATTTATAACTCTTAATGTGATCACATCCTCAATTTAGCTTTCATTTACACATTAAATCATTATCAGCATTGCAGTAGTATGATTTAAAAGCCACTTATAATGAGGAAAACAAATTTCATGATATCATGCCTCTAAAAATACATATTTAATTTATATATTCATAACTTTAATCACAATAATCTTAAGATAATAATTGGTTACCACCTATATATAAAGGGTACTTTAATTTAAAGATCTAATTTTCGGGTTCTTCATCACCTATTTCTTTTATAATTGCCTGATGCATTCTACGAATAAATTCTATACGTTCTTCATACTTCAATACATCCAAATAGCTCTGTGCTATTAAATTAAAGGCAAATGGAGATGGTATTGTGGTATCTATTTTGTTGACATTCATGCGTCCATCTGCGATCATGCCAAGTACTTTTTTAGCATTTTTAACATCCATATAATCTTCGATAACTTCACGCCGTGCCTCTCGAAGTATTGAAAAGTTATCATCAAGGTCTTTTACAAATTTAAGGAGTATTTTACCCTTTATCTGTTGTCTTGAAACACTTTTCTCGTCTCCCTTGTATCTTCTCAGTATCATAAGTGATCTTCCTGCACAGTGACGGAATCTGGCTGCGAGTGTTTCTGTTTTGTCAATGGCCTTTATAAGAATTTCTTCTATATTATCCGGTGTAAGTTCTGTGAAAACATCAAATCCACCCACCTTACCGTCGCTACTTAGATAGAAACCATTATCAGATACCGATATCATGACATCCCGCTTATATTTTTCTGCAATAAGGAATGCAACTGCCCTTGAAAGTGCATCGTTCACTCTTCGACCAAACAGTGTATGAAATATAACAAATTTTCTGCCACCATATCCATTATAAAATTCTATTAGTAGATTTCTGGCACTTGGTATCTGTGCATACATGTACTGTTCTCGGAAGTAGCTGTATATTGAATTGGCTGCATTGTAATCTACATAAAGATATTCATGGATGTAGTCGATTATTTCATCCTTCTTTTTGTTACCCCCAAATTTAACATCCATTATGGCCCTGAAGTTTTGTATGGACATGGCAAGATCAAATGAAAGTGGTAACTGTTCTGAAAACCATGATGGAATGGTTGGTGGTCCTGATGATGGTGTTACGTTTACAGTCATACCCCTTGCATAGTTGAATCGGTATATCTTACCACCTAGAACAAAAGTATCTTCCTTCCTGAGTTTTTCCATAAAATCTTCTTCTATACGGCCGATAACCTCACCGTTACATTTGACCCGTGCAGCGGACCTGTCTGGTATAGTTCCAATATTGGTTGAGTACAGCATCCTTGCAAGCTTACCCCTCTTACCAAACATTTTCTCCTTATAATCAACCCATATTTTGACATAAACATACCTATCCTCAAGACTCGTGTAATCACCTGCAAGATAGCTCAGAACACTGATAAAATCGTTGTGAGTAAGATTTCTGTAGTTGTAACTACTTGTAATGACTTTATAAGCATGTTCTATATCCCATTTACCTTCTATGGACATTCCATATATTTGCTGGGACAATACATCTAGACAGTTTTGTGGGATGTGTATCTCGTCTATCTTGCCTTCAACAGCATTTTTAAGAATAAGGGAGCATTCAACCAGATCATCCCTTTCAACAACTATTATCCTGCCCTTTGATTTATCATGAAGTTTATGGCCACTTCTTCCAATACGTTGAAGAGCTCTTGAAACTGATTTAGGTGAACTGATCAGCACAACAAGATCTATATAACCTATATCTATTCCCAGTTCGAGTGAGGTTGAGGACACAACAACCTTTAACTTCCCCTCCTTGAGTTTGTTTTCTGCTTCTAAGCGCAGCTCCTTGGATAATGATGAGTGGTGTGCCATTATATTTTCATGATTATAGAAATCTGGAAATTTCTTTTTAAGGTTAAAAACCACACTCTCTGTTCCGCTACGTGTGTTGGTAAATATAAGGGTTGTTTTATGTTCATTAACCAGCCCGTGTATAAGGTTGTAGAGTGCTGTGTTCACCTCTTCAGGATCTGACATAACAATATCTTCAACTGGACAGAGTACCTTCATGTCAAGCTGTTTCAAGTAATTAACATCCACTACTTTGCAGTTACGTACCTGCCCATTATCATATCCCACAAGGAAACTTGCAATAGTTTCAAGTGGATGTACAGTTGCACTCAAACCTATTCTTGTGAAACCTCCCGTAAGGTTTTGAAGCCTTTCCAATGTCAGGCTCATATGTACACCACGTTTGTTGTCTGCAAGGGAGTGTATCTCATCAACTATTAAATATTTAATATCTTTGAGTTTGTCCCTAAACTTGGGTACACATAAAAGTATTGAAAGGGTTTCAGGAGTAGTAATCAGAATATGTGGAGGAGTTTTAAGCATTTTTGACTGTTGATACTGACTTGTATCTCCTGTACTAACAGCCTTACGAATTCCCAGTTTTTTCCCTGCAATATCCTCTATCTCGGACAATGGTTCTTCAAGATTCTTTCCAATATCGTTGATAGGAATGCTGTTAAAGTTTTTCCAGAACCTGTTGGTGATGATACCAGCACATTTTCCCCTATATGAATATCCATTATAGCATAACGTTGAGCTTCTGAAAATGTTTCAAATTTCCCCCTGAACCATTTTTTAACCCATGGATGGAGTATCTGATAAATTTCCTTGTCTTTGTACGCTTTTTCCTGTCTTTCTATCATTTCAAATTTTCCTTTAAAAAATTTATATTCAAATTATTATTTTTAGAATCTTATAATCATAAATATTGACCCAATAAAATCCTAGTAAAACCGATTTTTAACCTTAAGAACATCTTTTATCCTTCCAAAATATAGTACTTCAAAGTTTTCAACACCATAAACTTCAAATTCTTCGATGGATCTTTTTTTAAGAAAGGGCGACAATGATTTTTCGTGTAGGATATCAGATCCTTCTGACACGAAGTTAAATGATGGCATAACAATCAGATTTTTTTCCTTATAATTTCCCTTAAGGTAACATTTAATTTTCTCGAATCTTTCACCATTTCTAATTCCTATACACGGATGTTCATGTCCAATGATTATTGTTGATTCATCCCTCATCATCAGATCGTCTGGAATCTTATCACCATGCATTATAATAAAATCTCCTATGCTGTAAGTTCCATACACTCCAAGATCGGTTTTATCTGCAATGAACTTGGTGAAGTTGTCATGGTTTCCCTTTAAAAGCACTACCTCGTCAAAGTTGTTCTTTAAAAATATTATAAAATTTAATGCCTCATCCCATTCCTAGCGAGTTATCCTTCCAAACTCGTGTTTAATATCCCCGTTAACAACGATCCTTTGAATATCAAAACTGTTAATAATTTCATTCAACCTTTCTAATATCTTCTTGTACTGAAATCTAGGCACCATTATACCCTCTCTGTTGAGAGCCTGCTCATATCCTATGTGTAAATCGGAAATAATTAGTGTCCGATCTATTAATAGGCCAAGATCGGTTATTTCAGCGTTATAAATTAATTTTCTTGTCATTTTATTCCAAGTGATGATTGTGGTTTGGTGAATTTATTTTGTTTTAGAATATTGTTTTGGCCAGTATTGTGATATTTAAATGATTTTTAAGCCAAATTTTTTAGAAAAAACAATATTACGTTTAAAAATCTATTTTAAATTAATTTCTCTTTTTTTTATTAATAGAGGCTGTCTCATAATTATTTNNTTTTGATTTATGAGACAGCCTCTAATAGTTTTTTAATTAAAAAAAATATAAATTCATACATTTATTTAATCTTACTTAAGAATTGTATAACCGATTATAAATATATAGTTAACAGTTATTAGAATGTATAATCCAAAATAAAAATAGTATTATAACCTTCCATAATCGGTTTTGAACAGGATGATTAATAGTTATTCCACATATACATCGGTAATTAATTTTCAATCATACTATATTTACACTAAAAGTTACTACAATAAATCAATAGAAGGTGGACTTTAATAAAATAGAAAATATTAATGGGGGTATATCATGGACAAATCATATGAAATATTGGAAGCTGAACTTGAAAAAATGGCATTTAAAGATGGTGCATGTGTAATTATGCCGATTAATCCTAATGATGTAGTGGTTGGTAATTGGGTAAGATTAAAATGTCAGTATGGATGTCCAAGTTATGCAAAGAGATTATCATGCCCCCCATACAGTCCCACACCCGAAGACACCATGAAAGTATTGGAAGAGTATTCAAAGGCTTATCTAATCGGATACAGCAGAACCATATTTGAAGAGTATGGAAAGGAAAACTTCGGAGAAATATTCCCCAAAGCATTAAAAAAGATACGTAAATCCATATTAGAACTCGAAAAACATGCATTTTTATCAGGATACTACAAATCATTCACTTACGGCTTTTGCGGTCCATGCACCCTTTGTAAACAATGTTCTGCAGAAGAGGGTAATTTGACATGTAAATTACCTAAAGAATCCCGTCCATCAATGGAAGCAGTGGGGATGGATGTATTCAAAACGGTTCGAAATGCAGGATTAGAATTAGAAGTACAAAATGAAATAAACCAAGATGATCTGAGAATGTACACACTACTACTTTTAGAATAAGTTTCCTTTTGATAAATATCCTTTTTCATACTCTTTTTAATGAATATTTTTAATTTAATGAAATTTTTTAGATAATGTTCAAGTACTATGTTAAATATAAATATAGAATTAAAAGATACTTAAAACACTGTTTATATACTAAAACGTAGTTTAAATTCTTAAATATCAGTTAATATTAAAAATATAATAGGTTGTTATTATGGATGAAATAAAATCAAATGAAAATGAATCTTTAATTGAGAAACTTCAAGACTCAGACCCGGATGTTAGAAAGGATGCTGCTGATGCACTTGGCAGTTCAGGACCTGATGCTGTTGAACCACTTATTAAAGCTTTGAACGATTCAAATCCTGACGTAAGGTTTCAAGCATCAAAATCACTTGCAGATATAGGTGATCCTGCTGTAGAATCCCTTGTAAATGTGCTCAAAGGTGAAAAAGGTAATATTAAAAGATATGCAACCTTTGCACTGAAAAATATTGGGGATGAAAATGTTATAGAACACCTTATAGAAGCACTTAAAGATGATGATTGGAGTGTAAGAAAAACATCTGCTAAATCACTCGGTGAAATGGAGAGTAAAGATGCTGTTGATGCACTTATAGAAGCATTAAAAGACGATGATTGGGGTGTGCGTACTGCTGTTGCCAAAGCTCTTGGAGACATTGGTGATGAAAAGGCTATAGATCCTCTTAAAAAAGCTAGACGTGCTGCAAAAGGAGATAAAGAATTTAAAAAAGTAGCAACTAAATCACTTAAAAAAATGGCCTAAATCTTAAAAATTAACATTAAATTGAATAATAATGAATAATATAATTTTTAGGGTTAATTTAAAGCATTCTCGGGATTTCAAGGTTTAAAATTAGCTATTTGGGGGGAAAGATGTATGAGTTGTTACATCAGACATATGAATGATTTTCTAGGTGATATCGATATTGTACCAGAAACCAAGGAAGAAAGAAAAGAAATTGATCTGGCTATAAGAGAAGCAATAGGAAAAGATAGGCTTGATCAATGCAATGTAGTTTGGAAAGAGGTTAAAATCTGGCTTAACAATGAAGATAAAAAAACAAAACTAGCAAATGCACTTAAAGATAGTATGATTTAGTTCAAAAATTCTTCATTCATGTTAATTCATAGTCTAACCTTATTTACTCTTTTAAATTACTTCTAAAATTCCAGATACTATAAAAAAAATTAATTATTTTTTATAAATTTATGAGGCTATCCCATAATTATTTTCTGCACTGCT
>PLXT01000138.1 GCA_003151535.1 Methanobacterium sp. | reverse complement strand
TAAGAGGGGAAGAAGGGTTTAAAAGAAGTGTCTAATATGGAAATAGATATCAAAAAGAAGGATGAGAACTTTCTGTTGTTTACAATAGAAGGGGTCGACGATGCCTTTATTAATGCCATAAGAAGGATTTCAACAGTAGAAGTCCCAACAATGGCTATTGAAACGGTGGAGATCTTAAAAAACGACGCCAAAATATTTGACGAAGCCCTAGCCCACAGACTGGGATTAGTACCACTTACAACAGATGTTGACTCGATGGTTCTAGCATCAGAATGTGATTGTGAGGAAGATAATTGTCCAAGATGCAGCGTATCACTCCTGTTAAAGGAGAAAGGCCCTAAAACAGTATATTCTGGAGATCTTAAATCCCAGGATCCTGAAGTAGTACCTTACAACGATACAATACCTCTACTCAAACTTAAAGAAGGAGAAGAGGTCGAGCTCATTGCAATTGCACAGCTCGGACTTGGACTCGAACATGCTAAGTGGGAACCAACAACAGCATGTGTATACAAATACTATCCCCAGATCACCATAGATACAGAAAAATGCGAAGCCTGTGGTTTATGTGCATCAGAATGCCCAAGGGGAGTATATGAATTTGATGAAAAGAAAAACCTTGTTAAAGTGGTTGATCTTGAAAACTGTTCAATGTGCAAAACTTGTGTAAGAGGTTGTACAACAGATTCCATAACAGTCGAAGGCCAGGAAGGTAAATATATATTCAGAATCGAAACTGATGGATCATTATCACCTGAAGAGGTTCTTAAAAGGGCATGCGACATCCTATCTGATAAATCTAATGAAGTTATAGAATTTTGTAAATAAGGAGGAATTTAAGGATGGTGAAATTTACCAAGACAAACCCCAATATGAAAGTGATTGTGGCAAGTCTTAAGGAAAAATCATACACAGAAGACGCTGCAATATGGAAAGATATTGCAAAGCGACTTGAAAAACCAACAAGACAATCTGCTGAAGTCAACATATCCGATATAAACAGATACACATTCCCTGATGAAATGATTGTTGTGCCAGGGAAAGTTTTAGGAAATGGAAGCATTGACCATAAGGTACAAGTTGCAGCCATGGGCTTCTCAAAGACCGCTGAAGAAAAAATTTCTACAGCTGGTGGAGAATGCATGGACATCCTTGAGGTTGTCGAGAAGAACCCTAAGGGAAGCAAAATTAGGATAATGGAATAAGAAGGTGTAGATATGATAGTAGACGGAGAAGGACTCGTACTGGGAAGACTTGCCAGTAAGGTGAGCAAACTTATTCTCGCAGGTGAAAACGTAACTGTTTTAAACGCTGAAAAAATAATGATTTCAGGCAGCAGGGACTGGGCTTACAAAAAATATAAACAGAGAATAGACAGGGCAAGTATATCAAACCCAAGAGATATGGGACCAAAATATCCAAGAAGACCCGATGACATATTCCGAAGAACTGTAAGGGGAATGATTCCATACAAAAAGTCACACGGAAGGGAAGCCTTCAAGGGACTTAAAGTATACGTTGGAATTCCAAAGGAATTTGAAACACAGGAAACATCAAGAATACCTGAAGCAGAACCAAAGAACATCACAAGAAGTGTAAAACTTGGAACAGTATCACAATTACTTGGATCTAAATTTTAAGAAGGTGTAAATGATGAAGAAGGTAATACACACAAGTGGAAAAAGGAAAACCGCAATAGCAAGGGGTAAATTCAGGGCAGGAAAGGGCCGTGTCAGGATCAATAAAAGACCAGTAGAACTTTACGATCCAGAACTTGCAAGATTAAAAATACAGGAACCACTAACTATTGCAGCCGAACTTTTAGACAACGTTGACATCGACGTTAAAGTTAATGGTGGAGGAGTTATGGGACAGGCAGAAGCTGCAAGAATGGTAATAGCAAAAGGCCTAGTTGACTGGACAAGTGATATGGAACTTAAAGAAAAGTTCAACCAGTACGACAGAACCATGCTTGTTGGTGACCCACGTCGTTCAGAACCTAAAAAATACGGTGGTCCTGGCGCAAGAGCAAGGAAACAAAAGAGTTACAGGTAAGCTGATTCAAAATGATCCCTGTAAGATGTTTAAGCTGCGGTAAAGTGGTATCAGCCTATTATGAGGAGTACCAAAAGAGAACTGCAGATGGGGAGGACCCTAAGAAAGTTCTTGATGATCTTGGAATCTCAAGGTACTGTTGCAGAAGAATGTTTATAGCACATGTAGAGGTGTGGTAGTAATAGCATAGGGGCCGTAGGGTAGCTTGGTCCATCCTCTCAGCCATTGAATGAAGTATCCAGCCAGGAATATTATTTAAATATCATCGTTGAATTAATAGTTTAATCATGATACATGCTGATAATTATCCTAATATTTATTTCTTCGACTGGAACGGGGATGGTCAATTTAATACACCGGAACGCTGGAGACCCGAGTTCAAATCTCGGCGGCCCCACTACACTTTCATCCTACGATGACTTAAAAAAAAGGGAGAAGATATTATGGCTGCTAAAAAACTCACAAGGTTTGAAAAGGCAAGAATAATAGGTGCAAGAGCTTTACAACTTTCAATGGGAGCTGTTCCTCAAGTAGATATATCCAAGTTGGGTTCAATTGATCCAATCGATATTGCCATGTTGGAACTTAAAAAAAATAAGATGCCCTTAGATGTTAAAAAGCGAACTGGCTAATATATCTTGGGATTTTACGAATTTTTTTTTATATTCGTAGAACTCTCTTATATAAATTCAATATTATCATGAATCCCAATTTAGGGATGGATATTATTCATTAAATTATAATTTAATAACCAAAACAACCGGAATAACCACTATTTTCTAAGAGGTGTTTTTGTGGATAGCGTTATTGAAGACATTCGAGTAAGAAAAATTTTAGATAGCAGAGGAAACCCAACCCTAGAGGTAGATGTTGTAACATGGAACGGCTTTGGAAGAGCTGCAGCTCCAAGTGGAGCTAGTACCGGAGCACGTGAAGTAATAGCATTCCCTGAGGGCGGAGTAGATAAAATAATAGGTGAAGTTGAAGATATAATCTCATCAGAACTTATTGGAATGGATGCTGAGGATTTAAAGGAGATCGATCTTGTTTTGAAGGAGATCGATGGAACAGAAAATCTTGCATCAATTGGCGGTAATACAACAGTTGCTGTTTCAATGGCAACAGCCAAAGCAGCCGCATCATCCTATAACATGCCCCTTTACAGATTTTTAGGCGGAAACATGCAGACAGAAATCCCATTTCCACTTGGAAATATGATAAATGGGGGAGCACACGCCGGTAAAAATGCACCCGATATCCAGGAATTTTTAGTTGTTCCTGTTGGTGCAGAAAATATTACAGAGGCAGTGTTCACCAATGTGAACGTCCATAAAAAGATAAGGGAACTCATACAAGCCAAAGACAAAACATTCACTGGTGGAAAGGGAGACGAAGGAGGATGGGCACCCAACCTCACCAACCAAGAAGCCATCGAAATTCAGGTCAAGGCATGTGAAACTGTTAGTGATGAAACGGGAGTTCTTGTAAAACCATCAATGGATATGGCGGCAAGTGAATTCTGGAATTCAGAGACAGAGGAATATGTTTACGCTAAAGAAGGAACCAGAAGATCCACAGGCGAACAGGTAGACTATGTAAATGATCTCATACAGACCTATGGTTACTACTTTGTTGAAGACCCAATCCGAGAAGGTGACTTCGATGGATTTGCAGAATTAACCAGAAAAGCCGGTAAAAAATGTCTGATCTGTGGTGATGATATATTCGTGACCAATGCAGAGATACTTGCAGAGGGAATATCAAAAAAGGCTGGTAATGCAATTATTATCAAACCTAACCAAATCGGAACACTAAGTGATACTTACAAGACAGTTGAACTGGCCCGTAATAATAAATATGTACCTGTTGTATCCCATCGTTCGGGTGAAACACCAGACGATACAATAGCACACCTTGCAGTGGCATTTTCATGTCCAATAATCAAGACAGGTGCTGTTGGTGGGGAGCGTATAGCCAAACTCAACGAACTTATAAGGATAGAGGAAGAGATGAACAACCCGCAAATGGCAGATATTGCCAAATACAGGTAGTTTGAAATAACCACAAAAAAACAACATCATATTTTTTTGATGGACATAACTAAAAAGATGAAAAAAAAAGCATTGATAATCTATGCAAAGCTTTTCATCNNAAAAAATTAATTGGAGAGATAATATGGCTAAAATAACAATAAACCACGATAAATGTGAAGGAGCAGACTGCGCAGAATGCATAGATGTCTGCCCAATGGAAATTCTCATACTTGATGGGGATAAAGTAGTAGTTCAGAACAAGGAAGATTGCAGTCTATGCGAGGTATGCATGGATGTCTGTCCGAATGAGGCAGTTAAAGTTGAAGATGATGATTGATACTAAATTTATTCATTCAAAAATTCAGCAGATAAATTTTCAAGATTATAAAACAAATATAAATTTCTATATGAGGTGGTAAATTGTCAGAATTATTAATTCCATTGGACAAATATTTAGCAGCAGGTTTACACATAGGTACACAACAAAAAACAAAGGACATGGAAAGATACATATACAGGGTAAGGGCTGATGGTCTTTACGTTTTAGATGTTAGGAAAACCAACGACAGAATCGTTGCAGCAGGTAAGTTCCTTGCAAAATTCGACCTAGACGATGTACTTGTTGTATCTACTAGACAGTACGGACAAGCACCAGTTAAAAAATTCGGACAAGTCACAGGGGCTAAAACAATACCTGGAAGGTTTATACCAGGAACACTAACCAACCCTAACTACGGAAAATTCATAGAACCTAAAGTACTGGTTGTAACAGATCCAAGATCAGATTCCCAGGCAATAATAGAAGCAAGACAGATAGGAATACCTGTAGTAGCATTATGCGATACAGAAAACCTTCTTGGAAATGTAGATATTGTTGTGCCTGTAAACAACAAGGGAAGAAAAGCTATAGCATTAGTATACTGGTTACTTGCTAGACAGACACTCAGAGGAAGAGGAGACCTAGCAGAAGATCAGGACCTTAGTATCCCTCCAACAGACTTTGAATTGAAGATGTAATAATCTTCAATTTTATAAATATTTAATTATATACTCGAGTAATCTGCTCTGATCATGTCCGGGCAGATAACTTTAGAAATTGAGATAATAGAAGATATGGGATTTTAATTTGTACATATGGAATTTGTGTATTATTACTCGATAAAATTTGTTTAAAAAAGAGGAAGGTGATTTTATGATAAGGAAACCTGCAGTTGCAGGACTTTTTTATGAACTAGACCCTGATTCACTTAGAAAACAAATAGAGTGGTGCTTCAAACATGAGTTAGGTCCAGGAAGCATACCTGAAATGGGGAGTAAAAGAGATATCAAAGGTGTTATAGCCCCCCATGCTGGTTATGTATATTCAGGACCTGTAGCAGCACACACATACCATAAAATAACAGAGGACGGATTTCCAGAAACATTTATTATACTATGTCCAAACCATACTGGACTTGGATCGGGTGTGTCAACCATGAACAACGGGTCATGGGAAACACCACTTGGACTTTCAGATATAGATGGTGAATTTGCAGATTTAATGATTGAAAATGCAAGTATAATAGATTCAAACACTACAGCACATTTAAAGGAACATAGTGCAGAGGTTCAACTACCATTTCTACAGTACCTTAACCCTAATTTCAAATTCGTACCGGTTACAATGTGGATGCAGGACCTTGAAACATCCAATGAGATCGGTGATTCAATCCAGAAAACAGCCAGCGAACTCGGAAGAGATGTGGTTGTAATTGCAAGTACAGACTTTACACACTACAAACCCCAAAATGTAGCACACAATCAGGACATGCAAGTAATCGATGCCATAAAGAACATGGACGAAAAATTGATGATGAACCGTGTTGCAGAACTAAATGTCAGCATGTGTGGATATGGACCTGTAGCAGCTACACTGGTTGCCACAAAGAAAATGGGAGCAACTAACTGTGAAGTGCTTAAATATGCAACAAGCGGTGATGCAACAGGAGATAAAAGTTCGGTTGTAGCATATGCATCTGCAGTGTTTAAATAAATCATTAAAACCAATTAGAAGGATCAATTAACAGATCAAAGAGATATCAAAGGTAAAATTTTAAAAGTTCTACCAAAACTAGAATTAATGTTGACATATTAATTTAATAAATTTTCAGGATTCACGATTATATGTTAAATCCAAGGAATGTCACTGCATCGGCACCAGGGAAAACCATCCTGTTTGGTGAACACGCAGTAGTCTACGGTAAACCAGCTATAGCAGCTGCAGTTGATAAAAGAGCTTATGTTTCGATACAAGAACGTGAGGACAAAAAAACGCATGTTACGATCAATAATATTGGAATATCGGGTTTTCTGAATATTGAACAGGGAACTATTGAGCTCGATAATGGTGAAAACAATGAAGGCATCCTTAAATACGTACTTATAGCACTTATGAAAACAGGTTCTAAGGATGGACTTGAAATAACCATTAACCTTGATATACCTGTAGGTGCTGGACTGGGATCATCTGCAGCTGTTACAGTTGCAACTGTAAAGGCTGCATCGTCATTCAAATATGTCAAACTTACAAGGGATGAAATAGCTAAACTGGCCTATCAAGTAGAATTGATTGTACAGGGTTCTGCAAGTCCTATAGATACTATACTCAGTACATATGGTGGTATTGTATATCTTTCACGGGATGCTGAAAAGATTATTAAATTAGATATAGATTCAGAAATCCCATTAGTCATTGGTTACACATCCAAAAGAGGAAACACAGGTAAATTAGTCGAATCTGTGAGACTTAAAACGGAATCTAATCCTCAGGTAATGATTCCATTATTTAACTCAATGGAGGCACTTACCAACGGTGCAAGGGAAGCTTTGACAAGTGGAGATCATAAGATGATAGGTGAGTTCATGAACATAAACCATGGACTGTTAGATGCAATAGGCGTTAACACAGATGAATTATCTAAAATGGTTTATATTGCCCGCAAAAAAGGTGCACTCGGATCAAAATTAACTGGTGCTGGTGGAGGCGGAAGCATGATAGCTTACTGTCCGGGAAAATTCAAAGAAGTTATAGAAAGTATAAATGAATTCGAAAATGCATTTAAATTGAAAATATCCACCGATGGTGTGAGATTAGAATAAAATAGTGTGTTTATCATATAAAACTGGAATTTACGGTTTATAATAATCATCAATATAATTTAAGGAACTAAAATGTATTTAAATAATAAAAAAGGCAGGTTCTAAATGATAATCCTAAAACTCGGGGGAAGTGTTATTACCCGTAAGGATTCATTAACTCCAACATTGGACTCATCAAATTTAACTCGAATAGCAAGAGAAATATCAAACTCATCATATCATAAATTAATTGTGGTACATGGAGCAGGTTCATTTGGACATCCATACGCCAAAGAATATGCAATAGGTAGTGAAATAGATTCATTTGAAGAACTTTCAAGAAAAAAGCAGGGATTCTCAAAGACACAGAATTCTGTTAAAAATCTGAATCAACTGGTTTGCCAGCATCTCATAGAAAAAGAAATCCCAGCGGTCTCAATACAGCCATCATCATTCGTTCAAACATATAATAAACGAATCATAAGAGCTGATCTGGATTTAATATCAAAATATTTGGATATCGGTTTTGTTCCTGTCTTGTATGGAGATGTGGTCCTTGATATGGAAGATAAAATAAAGATGGCAGTACTCTCTGGTGATCAGATAATAAAATATTTGGCTGAAAATTTAAAACCTGAAAAGGTTGTTCTAGGTACCGATGTTGATGGGATATACAATAAAGATCCCAAGAAATTTTCTGATGCATGCCTTCTAAAAGTGGTTACATCGTGCAATGATCTAGAATCAGCTGACAGTACACAAACCGTTGATGTAACCGGTGGTATGGGTGGAAAACTCAACGAACTTCTTGAATTAGCTAAAATTGGCATTGAATCTGAAATAATCAATGCAAGTCACGATAATAATATAAAACGGGCCCTAAAGGGTGAAAAAGGAATTGGTACTTTAATAAGAAAATGAAGGAAAAAAAATGATTTCAAACAGAAAATTAGAACATTTACTCCTGTGTAAAAACTGTAATGTTGAATACAGGAAGAAAACTGGATTTGAGGAGATAGAACTCATCCATAAAGCCCTTCCAGAGGTGAACAAGGAAGATATAGATATTTCAATAAATATCTTAGGCAAAAAATTAGATTCACCATTTATAATATCTGCAATGACAGGCGGACACCCAGCAGCGTTAACAATTAACAAAGAACTTGCAAAGGCAGTAAATAAATTGAATATAGGCATGGGTGTTGGAAGTCAACGTGCTGCAGTTAAAAATCCTGAACTAACTCCCACCTACACAATTGTAAGGGAAGAGGCACCATCTGCGTTCCTGATAGGTAACATTGGATGTCAGCAGATCGAACTTGCAGAACAATCGGTTGACATGATAAACGCAGATGCATTAGCAGTACATTTAAATCCATTACAAGAGGCAATACAGCCTGAAGGTGATGTAAATGCCACAGGACATATCAAAGCCATAGAAGAAATATGCAAAACACTTAAAGTACATGTAATAGCCAAGGAAACCGGAGCAGGAATCAATGCAGAAGATGCAATGGCCCTTGAAAATGCAGGAGTAGGTGCAATAGACATAGCAGGTGCAGGCGGCACAAGTTGGGCTGCAGTTGAAACATATCGTGCCAAGGACAGAACCATGGGCGATGTATTTTGGGACTGGGGAATACCAACAGCAGCAAGCACTGTGGAAGTATGTCAATCAGTTAAAATACCTGTAATATCATCTGGCGGTATAAGAAGCGGTCTAGATGCTGCTAAAGCAATAGCTTTAGGGGCAGATGCAGTAGGAATTGCCTTACCGTTACTTAAAGAAGCTTATATTGGCCATAATGCAGTAATTAATAAACTTAATAAATTTAATGAGGAACTCCGCGTTGCAATGTTCCTTGTTGGAGCATCAAACATAGCAGAACTTAAGAAATCATCCCTGATAATTAAGGGAGATACTAAAGAATGGCTCAATGAAAGAGGTTTCGAAACAAAAAAATACGCGAGGAGATCATAGAATGAGCGTTGAAATAATAGCTGTTGGAGGATATGAGGAAGTGGGCAAAAACATGTCTGCTGTAAAGGTGGGTGAAGATGTTGTAATATTCGACATGGGAATACACCTAGACAGAATCCATATCCATGAAGACACAGATATAGCGAGAATGCATAGTTTAGACCTTATCGAAAGGGGAATCATACCAGACGACACCTTAATGAAGGATGTTGATGGGAAAGTAAGGGCAATAGTCTTTACACATGGACACTTGGACCATATAGGTGCGGTCGCAAAACTTGCACACAGATATGAGGCACCATTAATAGCCACACCATATACAATGGCATTAATTGAAAAAACCATAAAGGGAGAAAGGAAGTTCAAGGTTACCAACCCACTTCAGGTATTAAATTCTGGAGAAAAAATTCAAATATCTCCCGACATAACACTTGAATTTGTAAGAACAACCCACAGTATACCTCAGACAGTTACACCAGCACTACACACATCAGAGGGAATAGTAGTATACTCAAATGATTTCAAATTTGATAATCACCAGACAATTTCACCCCCACCAGATTACCAGCGATTCAGAGAGTTGGGACGTAAAGGCGTACTGGCATTGATTGTGGATACAACACGAGCAGCTGAGGATGATCAACTTAAAACACACTCTGAAAAGGTTGCAAGGTTAGTGTTAAAGGACATAATGGAAGAACCATTAAAAGAAGATACGGGAATGATTATCACAACATTTTCATCCCATATTGAAAGGATCCAGGCTATATGTAACATTGCAGATGAGAGTAATCGTAAGATACTCCTATTAGGAAGGTCAATGGAAAGATACTGTACCATGGCCGAGACAATGGGACTACTGAAACTTCCAGACACTGCAAGTGTTTACGGAAGTCCAAAGGCCGTTAACCGTGCCCTTGCAAGAGCTGATGAAAACAGATCGGAATATGTTCTAGTTGCAACAGGCCATCAAGGAGAACCTGATGCACTACTTCCTAGGATAGCAAACGGTAAAACCATGTTCAATGTAAGGCCGGGCGATAACATTGTGATATCAGCATCTGTCATACCAAACCCAATGAACATAGCCAATCGTAACCTTATGGAAAGAAGGCTCAAATCAAGCGGTGCAAGAATATTTACAAATGCACACGTTTCTGGCCATGCTGGTAAGGAAGATCATCGTGATTTTATCAGAATGCTAGACCCAAAACATCTTATACCTTCTCACGGAAATTTGAATATGCTTGCAGCATACACAGAACTAGCAGAGGAAGAAGGATATAAATTAGGTAATGATATACACATATTACGTAACGGACAGGCACAGGTGTTTAATGGAGGAGTTTGATGGAAGTAGTTGACATATTAAGGAAATACTCTAAAGACATTGATGTGGAGATTAAAAATTCATTGGACACAGTAGATCCAGAAGAACTTCAGAAATCAACACAACATCTAATTATGGCGGGTGGAAAGAAAATACGCCCATCTCTTGTTGTTTTAAGCTCAGAAGCAGTGGGTGGAACAGCAGAAGTAGCACTTAAAACAGCTGCTGCAGTGGAACTGATACACACCTTTTCATTGATACATGACGATATCATGGATAAGGATGAAATGAGGAGGGGAAAACCATCTGTACATGTGCTTTGGGGAGAACCAATGGCAATACTTGCTGGTGACACACTATTCTCCAAGGCATTTGAAACTGTGCTCGAAACACCAATAGACAGTATTTCCTATGAACGTGTATTAAATGCACTTAAAACAGTTGTTGATGCATGTATCAAGATATGTGAGGGTCAAGCATCTGACATGTGTTTTGAGGGTAATTTCGAAGTAAATGAAGAAGAATACATGAACATGATCTACAAGAAAACAGGAGCTCTTATTGCTGCAGCCACACGATCGGGTGCAATAATTGGGGGAGGAAATCCTGTTGAAGTAGAAACCCTAGCTGAATATGGTAGACTCATAGGACTTGCATTCCAGATACAAGATGACTACTTGGATGTTGTTAGTGAAGAAGAAAACCTTGGAAAACCTGTTGGAAGCGATATTGTTGAGGGAAAGATGACTTTAATGGTTGTCCACGCACTTTCAAATGCTTCAGCTAAAGATAAGGAAGAGTTAATATCCATATTGAAAGATAATGGAGATACTGATGTTGGAAGGGCTATAGAACTATTTGAGAAGTATGGTTCAATCAACTACGCTCGTGACATAGCTATTAGAAATGTTGATACAGCTAAAAATCTACTTGAGACACTCAATGAATCTGAAGCAACAGTATCACTTGCAATGATAGCAGACTACGTTCTACAGAGGATTCATTAGAGAATTTATTTGATAAAAAAATAAATTTTCTATATTATTTAATATATCAAATTACAAATTTTTTTTAAAGTACTGAAATTTACTATCATATTTATAAAAATTTTGCAGAAACATCTAAATTCATAAAAATTAAATTTTATATGATGTTGTATCTAACTGGAGTGGTTTTATGAGTAACCTTGAAGAAATAGTTTACAAACATGCGCTGATTAACGCAGTGAAACATAAAGGAAAAGCCAGTAACGGGGCGGTTATGGGATCTGTTATGGCAACACATGCCGAACTCAGAAGTGAGGCGAAAAAAATTGCTCAAGTTTCAGCTGAACTTGTTTTAAAGGTAAATTCAATGGATCCGGATCTTCAGAAAACCGAACTTGATAAATTAGGCGGTATGAAGGAGAAGAAACATGTAGAAGTGAAGGGACTTGTTGATCTTCCAGATGTTAAGGGGAAGGTAGTGTTAAGGTTTGCACCAAATCCATCAGGCCCCCTACATATAGGTCATGCAAGGGCAGCAGTACTCAACAAAGAATATGTTAAACGTTACGGTGGTAAGCTTATTCTTAGGGTTGAAGACACAGACCCTCGAAGAGTTGATCCTTTAGCTTACCAAATGATGGAAGAGGATCTGAAGTGGCTGTCCGTTGACTGGCAAGAAAAATATGTTCAAAGCAGCAGAATGGAAATATATTACGAGTATGCTGAAAAACTCATAGAAATCAAGGAAGCATACATGTGCACCTGTGAAGGTGGAGACTTCAAAAAACTCAAGGACGAATGCGAACCATGCCCCTGCCATGAACTACCTGTTGAACACAGCATAAAACTATGGAAAGAATTGAAAACCATGAAAGAGGGAGAAGCAGTTCTAAGGGTTAAAACAGATATAAAACATAAAAATCCTGCAATAAGAGATTGGGTTGCAATGCGGGTTGTTGAAGCTCAACATCCTCTAACAGGAAATAAATATAGAGTTTATCCTATGATGAACTTCTCTGTAGCTGTGGATGATCATTTAATGGGTGTTACACATGTACTCAGAGGGAAGGACCATCTCGCAAACAGTGAAAAACAGAGATACCTGTATCAACACTTCGGATGGAAAGTACCCGTCTTCGTACATTATGGAAGACTTAAAATGGAAGATGTGGCCCTTAGTACATCCAAGGCAAGACAGGGTATTGAAGATGGGCTTTACACTGGATGGGATGATCCAAGGCTCGGAACTATACGTGCAATTGCTCGACGTGGAATAAAACAGGAAGCAATAACAGAACTTATGATGGAGATAGGTCCTAAAATATCAGATGCAACTGTCAGTTGGAAAAAAGTTTCTGGACTTAACCGTGCAATACTCGAAGAAACATCAAACAGGTACTTCTTTGTACCCCACCCCACCATGATAGAAATTGAAAATCTACCCGATTCAGAAGTTGGAATTATTGAACGACCATTGCATCCCGACCATCTTGAAAGGGGTAACCGCGAACTTCCATTTGGACCTAAACTCTACATCACAACGGATGATTATAAAAAAACAGGGAATAATCGGATATTAAGACTTATAGATGCTGTAAATGTGTCTTTTAATGGTGATCAAACCGTTTATCATAGTAATGACCTTGAAGAAGCAAGAAATTCCAAAGCCATGATTGTACAATGGGTACCAGTGGATGGATCGTTGAGTGCAGATCTGGTGATGCCAGATGCGAGTGTGATAACTGGATATATAGAACCATCTGCATCAAATCTTAGGGTAGACGATGTGGTTCAATTTGAAAGATTCGGATTTGCACGTTTAGATAATGTAACAGATAATAAGCTGACCTTCTACTTCGCACATAAGTGAACCATAATTTGAGTATGAATGGAATGGTTTTATTAAATGGCTGTCTAAATAATTTAATATTATAACACACTCAAATCATATCCATTATTATTTTTTTTATAAATATCAGAAATAACCACTCTAATTTATTTGATTATGTTTGGATATGGATGGCATTTAATATTGAATAAAATTATAAATAAAAATGAGAGTCTCACGTTAGAGTTGACAATTAAATATTATAAGTAAAATTTGATAATATTCATAAAAATAAAAAGTTAATGAGGTTTTATAAAAAATGTCTGTTAAAATCAATGAAAACTATCTGCTTTTGAAAAGCAACTATATATTCGCTGAGATCAACCGCAGGGTTGAAGAATTTCAAAAAGAGAATCCAAATTCTCAGATAATAAAAATGGGTATAGGAGATGTAACACGTCCACTTCCAAGGGCTGTTGTAGAATCATTTGATAAATCAGTGCTTGAGATGGGAGATGCAGATACATTTATGGGCTATGGGCCAGAACAGGGTTACAAATTTCTTATCGAAGAAATTATAAAAAATGATTTCAAACCACTAGGAATTGAACTTTCAACTGATGAGGTTTTCATAAGCGATGCCGCAAAGTGTGATACTGCAAACATACAGGAAATATTTGGTCTTGAAAATGTTATAGCAGTCACTGATCCTGTTTATCCAGTATATGTTGATAGTAATGTAATGGCCGGAAGAAGTGGGCCAATGCAGGATAGTGGACGTTATGAGGGAATTGTTTACCTCCCATGCACAGCCGAGAACAACTTTATTCCCGAACTTCCAGAAAGTCCTGTAGACCTCATATATTTATGTTTACCTAACAATCCCACAGGCACAACTCTAACAAGGGAAGAACTTTCAAAATGGGTAGAATATGCACGTGAGAATAATTCAATAATTCTCTTTGATGCAGCATACGAAGCATATGTAACGGAAGATAACATCCCACGAAGTATCTATGAAATTGAAGGTGCGAAGGAAGTTGCAATAGAATTTCGAAGTTTCTCTAAAAATGCTGGATTCACGGGTACAAGATGTGCATTTGCAGTTGTACCGAAGGAAATCGTGGCCTATGATTCGGATGGAAATCCACATGACTTGAATTCATTATGGAACAGAAGACAGACAACCAAATTCAATGGAGTATCATATCCAGTCCAAAGAGCCGCTATGGCAGTTTATTCTCCCGAGGGACAGAAAGAAATCAAGGAGAACATTGCATATTACCTTGACAATGCAAGCATAGTCAGGAAAAGCATGGAAGATATTGGTTTAAAAGTTTATGGTGGAATTAACTCTCCTTATATCTGGGTTAAAACACCCGAAAACATGGATTCTTGGGAATTTTTTGATCTGCTTCTTAAAGAAGCTAACGTTGTTGGAACTCCGGGTGTTGGATTTGGACCTAGTGGTGAAGGTTATTTCAGGTTAACTGCTTTTAATACACTTGAAAATACTGAAGAGGCAATGAATAGAATTACAAAACTTTCTATTTAAACCTTCAATATTTTTCTTAAATAATTTTTTTTAATATTAATTTAGTTGAATTTTTAGACCAGGTTTTTATTTCATCCCAATTTCTGGAATTATCCGCTGTTTCGGATCCTTACCCTTCCAGTTCTTTTTTTATGAATCTATTTACAAATTTGAACATAAGACCATGATTGACATTTGGATCATAAACACCTCCAAAAAGTCCTGTTGCAATTGGTTTGTTGGTTAAATACTCCTTGGATATATTATCCAAATATTTCTCTTGTCCTTCGGCCATTGATTTTTCTGTGTTGGCTGTTCCACAAGATATAAACAATGCAACTTTTTTATTTGATAGAATATTTCTATTTTTTTTCAAGAAATTTATGGATTCCTTGGTCCATTTGCCCATTTTGATACCAGTACCTACAACAATGAGATCGAAGACAGATACATCATGATCCCTAATTTCTTTAGCATTCACTAATTTCACATCGACATTTTCATCTTTTAAAGTACCAGATATCTCTTCTACAATTTCCTTTGCTGTACCATAACGTGTTCCATATACCACTAACCCTTTCATTATTATTTACCCCCATTATTACCATTTTTTAAGTTACAATTCTGTAATGAATCAAATAAATGATAACTTTAATTTTATTTTTAATTTTTGTTTCCATTATTTGTTGTGAAAAATTTCACAAGAAACTTTAAGAATTATTTATACACTGTGAATTCAATAGTAAATGATATATTATATGGAAAATATCCCGAATAAGTTTTTTAAAAAAATTGGTTCAGAATAAAATTTCTGGTCATTGTAATTGTATTGATATTATGGTAACTATGGGGGAGTTCTTTTGGAAAATTTAGGTGATTATTATCATGATGAAAGGATGCAAAAGATGTTTAGCCTGGTTGAACAGCCGAAAAATCTTGAGGATATTGATATTTCCGAATCGTTCATTAAAAATTTGGTTTTAAAGATAATATCTACCTATGGAAACATCAAGGTGACACAGTTACATGATATAACAGGTCTTCACGTTGATATTTTAGAGGAAATTTTACATGGTCTTGAAAAAGATGATATGTGTGCTCAAACTGGGGGAGGATTTCTTTTTTCAAGTGTTGAATATACAATAAAGAAGAGCGGCCGGGAAAAGGCTTTGCAGATAATGGAAGAAAATCCATATATTGGAATTTCTCCAGTTAGCTATGATGAATATTATACTATTATGAGTGCACAGTTTAAGGGAAGATTTCCATTAAAAATTCCTAAAGCTGTAATTGCAAGTGCATTAAAGGATATTGTGGGTATTGAAGAGGGTAAAAAAACTCTGGTTGCTTCATCTATAGGGGGTACAGGTTTTTTCATTTACGGATCTCCTGGAACAGGTAAAACATTCCTAACTAGTAAAATGTCCAATATGTTGCCCCCAATTTTGATTCCAAAATATATAGAATTTAGTGGTAGCGTTATCCAACTATATGATCCAGATTTTCATAGGAAAAGTCCTGAACAACCTGAAGATCCTCGTTGGGTAAAAGTTAAGGCCCCTTTTGTTTTCACTGGTTCAGAACTTACGTCAGAAAAGCTTGAAACTTTGTTCAATCCTAATAAAGGAGTTTATGAAACATCCCCGATAATAAAGGCCAATGGTGGAATTTTATTATTAGATGATCTGGGTAGGCAGAAGGAAGACCACAACATTATTTTAAACAGATTAATTGTACCGTTAGAAAATAAGAGGGATGTAATTTATATTAAGGGATCCCCTGTAATTGTCCATACACAGTTCATACCAATACTTTCAACCAACCTTGAGATTAATATTGTTGACGAAGCACATCTAAGACGTGCACCTATGAACATCATACTGGGGCCTCCTAACCCTGATGAAATTGTTGAAGTTTTTAAGAGAAATCTGGATGAACTCCATGAAACTTATGATGATAGTGTACTTGAAAGATTTCGTGATGTGTATCTTCCCCTAGTAGATGGAGGTGAACAGTTAACTCCTACCTTTGCACATGCTAGGGACATAGCCCACATAGCTCAATCAGTAAGAATAAGAAATAATGAAGAAGTTTTAACATTAAAAGTGCTTGAAGAAGCTTTAGATGCACATATATTGATAGCAATGCAAAGAAAATACACACCTGAACTATTTGAAAGGATAATTAGCAAAAAAGTATGATAAATTGGTTTATTCAGTTAATAAATTGATAATTTTAATATGCCTAAAACTTTTTTTTTATTTGGCTGCACCATCTCTGCAGAAGTATCTCATAGGTTTACCATGGAGTAAGTCGTATTTTACCCATAATGGACAGGTATGACATTGGCATATTTGTTTAGTATCTAAATTTCTGCATGTGGTTTTACCATTAACACAATACATCCCTGGAAACATTTCTGGAGATTCTACCATATTAGTTTCTTTAATTTTAGGCATTATTTCAATTGTTTTTACATTTTTTTCCTGAAAGCACTGGTTTTCTGCCTGTACTGGACATGTGACGCACTTACATTTTTCCCAATTCTCAAATGTAAATTTAACCGCTTTATCGAGAAGTCCCCCTTTCGAAAGGGAGGGGGGATGAATCGATATTAATAGAAACAATTTTATAGTTTTACAATAATATATATAACTATGAAATATGGGCTTGACAGAGGGTCACATTCAGTATATGCACTACAATACCATTTGGTACAAGTTGTGAAATACCGTAGAAAAGCATTAGTCAATGATGAAATAATAGATTTCCTTAAACAGAAAATTCATGAGATAAGCGAAACATTCGAAGTAACAGTCCTAAACATAGAATGTGATAAAGACCATTTCCACATGATATTCAAAGCAAAACCAACATTAAACATTCCAAAATACTTAAACAGCATTAAAACAATTACTTCACGTGAAATTAAACGTAACTATCCAGAAGTGAAACAATTGCTATGGAAACAAGCGTTTTGGTCACCATCATATTTCCTAACAACAACAGGACAAACCACCCTTAATGTCCTGATAAAGTATGTTGAAAGTCAAGGAGAAAAATAAAGAACATAATGTTAACTCAAAAAATAAGGATATTTCCAAATAATGAACAGGAAGAAGTATTATGGTTTCTTAGTGAAGGTTGTAGGTTGTTATATAATTTCGCATTATCTGAACGTAAAACAGCATGGGAAAACAATAAAGAAACCATCAGTTATACAACTCAGCAAAACCAGTTACCTGAACTTAAAAAGGAATATCCAGAATATGGAATGGTTTATTCTAAGGTTTTGCAGATGACTCTACGCACATTGGATGCTAATTTCAAATCATTTTTCAGTCTATGGAAAAACGGACACAAAGACGCAAGACCACCAAAATACAAAGGTAAAAAATATTTTACAACATTAAAGTACAATCAATCAGGATTCAAACTAAAAAATGGTAATATACAGTTTTCACACAAATACAATGACACACCATTAGTTTTCAATATACCTGAAAAGTTTAGTTTTGAAAAGGTTAAAGAAGTACAGATATTCCAAAAAAAGAACCAATACTACATTAGCATCACCCACGAACCAACTAAAAAAGAATACAATGATAATGGACAGTACCAAGCTATTGATTTAGGTATAACTAAGATAGTTACGGCAATAAACAGTAAAGGACAATTTTTAGAAGTTAGAACTCCACGGCCAGATAAATATTGGAATCCCACAATCAGCAAACTACAAAGCA